>VBHV01000055.1 GCA_005881995.1 Chloroflexota bacterium
TAATTGTTTCTCGCTGCTCAATAACCGACGTGTGCAAGGGACACTTGGCCCTGAGCCGGAGAGCAGTGGGAATAGTTTCACACTTTCCTTCGAGGTTGATAGGGAACTCAATGCAGCTATCATCGAAGAGGCTCATGTGCTTGATGTGCCTGTTTCACGTGTATATTTTGCCGTCGATGACGATCCTACATTTTACATGCCGCTTGATTGGGGTGCACTTGTACCTCTCTGGTTCCTGGGTGTGCCGCTTAATCCACAACCTAAAGTGGTGATAGCCTGTCCTGACCGCAACATACTACCCTGGGGATTATCTGCGCCGTTTGGCTTATCTATAAGGAAAGCAGCAGAGAAACTCAACCGTCGTATTGTGTTTGTTGCTAGCGCCGATTTGGGACATGCTCATGATGCATCAGGCCCTTATGGTTACGATATAGCATCACAAGAGTTTGATACCGCTCTTCTTGATGCAGTGAAAGCGCAAGACCTGGCCAGGCTTCTAGAATTTGATCTTGACTGGCTCAAACGCGCTTCAACCGACTCCTATGGACAAATTCTCAACCTGTATGGTGCTATTGATGGATTGAGCTTCAAGGTTGAACTGCTCTCGTACGAGGTTCCCACGTATTTTGGCATGATGTGTGCGGCTTATGATCCCGTTTGACACAATCCCGCTCCCCCTACAGTACAGCCTTGACACACTCGTTCTATACATCTAGAATCTAAGGACGCGATAAATTGTGTCCTGCGGCAGGATGCAAAGAGAAGGAGCTATATAACATGCCAGACCGCATAGGTCAGCAACTTGCTAATTACCGCCTGTCCCAAATGATTGGGCAGGGGGGCTTTGCTGATGTCTACCTCGGTGAGCATGTATACCTCAATACTCTGGCTGCAATCAAGGTACTCCAGATGCGGCTGACAGACGATGATAAACGAAACTTTCTTGAGGAGGCCCGTACCATCGCCCACCTGAAGCATCCCTCTATCGTGTGCATCCTGGAATACGATGTCGTGGAGAGCATTCCTTTCCTCGTGATGGAGTACGCTCCAAACGGCACGCTGCGCCAACTACATCCAAAGGGTAAGATTTTACCTCCTGCCAGTATTGTACCGTACGTGCGGGACGTTGCTGCTGCTCTACAGTATGCGCATAATCAAAAACTCATCCATAGAGATGTCAAACCGGAAAATATGCTGATTGGATACAAGAATGAAGTCCTGCTGAGTGATTTTGGCCTGGCGGTAATTGTCCAGAGTTCTCGCGACCGACTCCAAACCGTTGCGGGAACCGTTTCCTACATGGCGCCTGAGCAACTCCAGGGCAAACCCAGCCCCGCCAGTGACCAGTATGCACTGGCGGCTGTGGTCTACGAATGGTTGAGCGGAGAGCGTCTCTTTTCTGGGTCTTTCATCGAAGTAGCTACTCAGCATGTGCTTGTTCCACCACCACCTTTACGAGACAAAGTTCCGGGGTTTGCGCCTGCTATCGACCAGGTGGTACAAAAAGCGCTCGCCAAAAACCCTGAGCAACGCTTCGCAAGCGTATTAGAATTCGCCAGGGCCTTCGAACAAGTATGCCAGGCGGAGGCGGCAAAACAGCGCGCGGTGTCAGCGGTTCCTCTAGGAAAACCTCTCACCATCTACCGCAAACACTCCTCTGCGGTGCTGAGCGTGGCATGGTCGCCCGATGGAAAGAAGCTTGCCTCCGCCAGCGCCGACAAGACGGTTCAGATCTGGAATGCGAACAGCAAAAACCCTACCCTTATTTATCGCAACCACGCGAAGTCTGTGAGCGCAGTGGCATGGTCGCCCGATGGCTTGCGCATTGTTTCCGGCTCCTGGGATACCACGGTGCAGGTGTGGGATGCGCGGAGCGGGCGCAAGCTTTTTACGTATAGGGGGTTCTCGCGAGAGGTAAGCACTGTAGCATGGTCGCCTGACGGGGAGTATATTGCCTGCGGTTCGTGGGATAAGATGGTACAGGTGCGGCAGGCTGAATCAGGAAGCAGGATTTTCACCTATGCAGGCCATAGCAGTCCTGTTCACTCGGTAGCATGGTCGCCTTCCTCTTCCACGGCGCCTATCCGTCCTGCCAAAGACGCCGGAGCCGTAAATCGCGCCTCTACGACAGGAGGGCGGGAGGTGGGCGCGATCAATCGCGCCCCTACAGTCTTGCGCCTGGCTTCGGCAAGTGGCGATGCTGCGAAGACTGATGTTGATCATAATGTGCACGTCTGGAACGCGTTCACCGGAGACGATCTGTTGATTCACCGTGATCACTTCTATTTTGTGACTGCGGTGGCATGGTCGCCCGACGGCAAAAAGATGGCTTCCGCCAGTGCGGACACCAACGTGCAGGTCTGGAATGCAGCGACAGGCGGCAACATCTTGACCTATCGCGGGCATTCAAGTAAAGTGAATGCTGTGGCATGGTCACCTGACGGCAGGCGCATCGCTTCGGCCGGCGATGATCGAACGGTGCAGGTCTGGGATGCCGCCACGGGAGAAACCATCTTTACCTATCGCGGGCACTCTAAAGAGGTGAACAGTGTAGCGTGGTCCCCCAATGGCACGCGCATCGCTTCTGCCAGTCAGGATGCAACAGTGCAGGTCTGGCATATAAAATAACAGGAGGCGCTGGAAAAAACGTATGGAATATAGAAAACGGAATTTTTCCAGGCCTCGTGTGGGCCAGCAGCTTGGAAATTATCGCCTCGTCCAGCTGCTGGGGCGGGGGAGCTTCGCTGATGTGTACCTCGGTGAACACATCCACCTCAACATGCAGGCCGCCATCAAAGTGCTCGATATGCGGCTGACCAACGATGATATGGGAGACTTCCTCAAGGAGGCGCGCACTATCGCCCACTTGAGGCATCCTTGCATCATCCAGGTGCTAGAATTCGGTGTGGAGGAGAATACTCCATACCTGGTGATGGATTATGCTCCCAACGGCACCTTGCGCTCGCGTTTTCCCAAGGTCACTCGTCTCTCACCAGAGGATATTCAGCCCTATGTGGTGCAGGTCGCTTCCGCTTTGCAGCACGCGCACGATGAAAAACTGGTCCACCGGGACATCAAGCCGGAGAACATCCTGCTAGGAAGCAACAACGAGGTTTTGCTCGCTGATTTTGGTATTGCCGTTGTAGCCCATAGTTCGCGCACCCAGAGCATGACGGGAGTGGCCGGTACCGTTGCCTATATGGCGCCTGAGCAACTGCGGGGCATGCCGGTCAAGGCGAGTGACCAATACGCGCTTGCCGCCGTCATCTATGAATGGTTGAGCGGAAGTCCCCTCTTTGAGGGTTCTTTTACAGAGGTTGCCACCCACCATACACTTACTCCACCACCACCTTTAAGAGACCGGCTTCCGGCGCTTTCACCGGCAGTTGAGCTGGCAGTTCTCAAAGCATTGGCGAAAGACCCTGCTCAACGTTTTGCGAGTATGCTGGAATTCGCCGGGGCCTTTGCGCAAGGTATCTCCGGTGAACAAGCGTATCTCTCTCTATCTCCCCTGCAATCTGGAGAGGAGATATCCGCCAAAACCGAACCTCTCCCGTCGATGCAGGAGGTGGATGTCCTGCCACTTCAAGAGACAACGATCACCACCTATAGCGGACATGCCGCCCCGGTATACAGCGTGGCGTGGTCGCCGAGCGACAGGCATGACGCCGCGCACTATCGAAGTCGCATCGCGTCGGCAGGGGATGATAGAACGGTACAGATCTGGGATGCGATGACGGGACGCAAAGTCTCTACCTATCGTAGTCATGCAGGTGGAATAAGCGCTCTAGCGTGGTCGCCCGACGGAAAATTGATCGCTTCATCGGGGATGGATGGCACCGTACAGGTCTGGACAGCCGACAACCTGCACAAGGTAAGCGCATACACCCGGCATACCAACAAGGTCACAGCTTTAGCATGGTTCCCTATGCCGGCTGGCTCCTCACCTGCAGGACACAATCCCCTCATCGCCTCGGCGAGCGAAGATAGCACGGTGCAGATATGGGAGGCCTTAACCGGCCAAAGGCTGTTCGTCTATCGTGGTCATACGCACCCGGTACATACAGTGGCATGGTCTCCCGATCGGCGATACCTTGCCTCAGCAGGCGAAGATGCGACAGTACAGGTTTGGAGGGTACCTTCAAAAGATGTTCCCACCGGAAAACTGCTGCTCGCCTCCCAGCACGCTTCTAATACGCTACTTACAGTAGCATGGTCCCCCGATGGGAAGTATATCGCCTCCGGTGGCGCCGACCAGGTGATCGAGGTATGGGAGGCCCAGACAGGAAGCGCGGTCTGCATGTATTCTCATCACCAGTTCACGGTAAGCGCTCTAGCCTGGTCGCCCGATGGGGCGCGTATCGCCTCGGCAAGTTTTGACAGGACGGTGCACATATGGGATGCCTCTACCGGGGAACATGCTGTGGTATATCCCGGTCATTCGAACTGGGTACACGCGGTGGCGTGGTCAAAGAATGGACAATATCTCGCCTCGGCAAGCAGTGATAAAACCGTGCAGGTATGGTTGGCTTTATAATTGATTGTAGCAGCCAGATCGATCATGCCTTTCCGACTGCCTGACCGCAGGTACTTCCTTTCAGCCAGCCTGACCGCAGGTAGGACGCAGTCCGTTGGCTGGCTGGATAAGGACCCTGGACCTGGTCTGTTGGAATAAGAACCCAGCGACCATTTTAGGAGAAGATCATGAGTTATCAACCCCAAGCGCCCGGGGACTGGGGAAGC
>VBHV01000056.1:0-5239 GCA_005881995.1 Chloroflexota bacterium
CCGAAGATTTCGCCTTTGCCGATGGTGAAAGAGACGCCTTTGACCGCTTCATGCTTGCCAAAGGTTTTTACCAGGTTCGAGACCTGGACATGCACCGGGCGACCATCCTTTGGCATATGGATCGGACCGGTTTTGGTAGTGTAAGCCGTGAAATCCTGCATACGATATACATCCTTACTGCGTATAATTGTCCCTATAATGGGGTCATAGCGTACATTACTTGATAAACTAAAAGAAACTTCGTTCTTCGTTACAGAAGGTAGTATACAATGATGATGAAGCTCGTGGGGAGTACGAAAAGACATGTTTTTGTACGTAACGAAAGTCATAGTAGGTAGGTCGTTATGGTATACTACAGCATGTATCAACCAACTCAAGACGAGAGACGGGAGAGCTTAACTATGCGCTGCCCATATTGTGGAGGCATTAATTCGGACCAAACCAGTTTTTGTACCTACTGCGGCCGTAATCTGAAGTCGCCTTCCAAACCAGTTTCAGGTCAGCAACCTCAACAATCCTATCAACCAACACGCTCGACCCCTACGCCACAGGGGCGCCCGACGTCTATGCCGCAAACTCCGCAGTCAGGGCGTCCGGCGTCTGCGCCGCAAGGCCGAACAGGAACTCCTATGCCGCCGCAGACGGCCCAGCGTGCCAGGCATATAGTAGAACATGCGGTTCCAGTCGCTCCACCTCCTCCACCTGCACCAAAGGCTCCCGAACCTCCCTCGCCATTCCCTCCCAGCACAATAGCGGAATTACAGGCGCTTGAGCAGGGCGCGTTAGCATATTCAGTGGTGGAAAGCGCTATTGGAGATGGGCGGAAAAAGATCGTGCGCATTGTCTATCCCAGGGGAGTTGCGTGGCAGCAGGTAGCTACACTGCTCAAAGCTTTCCGTGAGCAGCAGGAAAAAGATTTTGATACCATTCTCATTCAAGGCGTGCTGGAACAGGATACCAGTGTGTACGCATTTACCAACGGCCAGTTGCGCTTTGATCGCAACGTGCGCCTGGGTGGAATGACTACTGACCGCTTTCAGATCGAGACAGGCAATGGTTTTGAAAGCGATTCTATCCGTATTGTCTTGAGTACTACCTAGCCGACTGCCAGAGGAAGGGCGCATGCAGATTGTAGAACTCATTCGTAAAAAACGTGATGGGCATAGTTTGAGTACTGCCGAGATCGACTGGTTGATCGATCAGTATGCGAAAGAGAACATCCCTGATTACCAGATGTCAGCGTGGCTAATGGCTGTTTACTGGCGCGGCATGGATGCCCGCGAGACCAGTGATCTGACGCTGGCTATGGCGCATTCGGGCGAGGAATTACATGTGCGTGATATTATCTCGCCCGTGATAGATAAACATAGCACAGGCGGGGTTGGTGACAAGGTGACGCTGGCGGTTGCGCCCCTGGTAGCAGCGTGCGGCGTCGCCGTAGGGAAAATGACAGGGCGCGGCCTGGGGCATACAGGCGGCACGGTTGATAAACTGGAGTCTGTGCGCGGCTTCCGATCAGCGCTCACGCGTGATGAATTTATGCGTATCCTCACCCGGCATCATATCGTGCTGGCCGGGCAATCAAGTGATCTTGCCCCGGCCGATGGCAAAATGTACGCTTTGCGCGATGTTACGGGGACGGTGGAGAGCATTCCTCTGATCGCAGCCAGCATTATGAGTAAAAAGCTGGCTATCGGCGCGTCTCATTTGCTGTTGGATGTAAAAGTCGGTTCCGGCGCTTTTATGAAAAGTATAGAGCAGGCGCACGAACTGGCGCAGACGATGGTGAATATCGGGCGTCTGGCTGGCCGGCATACCGTCGCGGCCATTACCTCGATGGAGCAGCCACTGGGCCGCGCTATTGGAAACGCTTTAGAGATGGCGGAAGCAATTGCCATTTTGCGCGGCGATGGCCCACAAGACGTTTCGGCCCTGTGTTATCACGAGGCTGCAGAACTCTTAGTCATGACTGGAATCGCGCAGAATTTTGCCGAGGCAGAGGGACGTGTCGAGCAAGCAATTCATTCAGGAGATGCAGTCGCTAAGCTAGCCGAAGTGATTGCTGCCCAGGGGGGCGATGCTCGCCAGATCGAGCAGCCAGAGCTACTACCAAAAGCGCCTGTGCGTACTATGCTGAGCGCCCCTGGCAGCGGTTACATTGCCGGTATTGAGGCCGAACAGGTGGGTCTTGCCAGCATGCGTTTGGGAGCGGGACGCTTCAAAAAAGGTGAACAGATTGATCATCGCACCGGTTTTATTTTGCAGGCGAAGGTGGGTGATTATCGCGAGGCAGGTGATCCACTGGTAGAAATTCACGCGCGCAGTGAATCCGAAGTTGATTCTGTGCGCAACGCGCTGCTGGGATGTTATAGCTGGAGCGATACTCCCGTGGAAGCGGGACCGCTCGTGTTAGATACGATTCGACCATGAGAGAGAAGATAGCCTGTTTAATGTTTTCTCTTTTCTCTGGCTATAGTTGCAAGAGCCTGTTCTGCCTGCTTTACAGTCTGCGCTGTACTTATTTTGACAATCAAACGTCGCAGTAATGCAGGGTCCTCAAGCGTATCTACTTGCTTTCGTGCAAGAACTGTAATCTCCGGGAAGCGTTCCTGCACTACATCTACAATTGCCTCACGCAGTCCACGCACTTCCCCCTTTTGTAGTCCTTGTTCGAGGCCTTTTTGCAAACCTTGTTCGAGGCCTTTTTGCAAACCTTGTTCGAGGCCTTTTTGCAGACCTTTTGCCACCATTTCCTGGTAGGCCCATGAATCCTCAAGGATATCTTGAAGCATAGCAAACCTCTTTCTAAGCCAGTCACGGTCCTCTAGTTTCTTGAGTACGAGTGCCGCAAACGCATAACCAAGTGGCAGTAAATCACTTTTCCCAGTATATTCTGAGACAAGTGTAGCATATCGGAAACAGCCTGTCGAGGGGATTTATCGAGCAAAATAGAGCATTATTACGACTGAATCGTCAGCTCCAAAAAATCCGTTGTTGGGTGGCTTGTATCGTTGGCCCCGCGTTCGAGAAAAACATCTCTTTGGCCATCACAGGCTGTCGCGCCTAACAAAGAGCCGCCGGACGGCAGAGCAGGCAGCGCTTCCCAGTTGAGAGTACTCAAGGTCACGAGCCAGGTAGAAGCCAGCGCGCTCGAGTGTGCAGGGTCATAGCCGCCGATGATGACGACGTGGCCCTGCCCATCCAGGCAGCTGGCCGCGCCGCTTATACTTATGGGGGCGCGAGCCGGTGTGAGTGTCCAGGTATTTTGAACAGTATCGTACCTGTATATCTGTGAGGTTGGCATACGCTGGCCTGCATCTCTGGACCCTCCAATCATCAGGATCCCGCCCTGGCCATCGGAGACCAGAACCACGTAGCCAACACCTGCTGGTAAAGGAGTCAATATTGCCCATTGGCCAGTGGCGAGTCCATAACGATACCAACCTGTGGCAGCTCGCGCCTGGGGATTGCCAGGAGTGGTGAAGCCCTGGGTGATATAGAGATGTCCTTGTTGATCAGCGAGCATAGCATTTCCAAAACCGATCAGGGCTTGAGCAGGCGGCACAATTTTTCCCAATGCGCCATTTTCAGGCGAGTACCTGTATAAAACGGAGTTTATCGTAAAGGTATCTGTTGAATAGCCTCCAGTAAAGAAGATATGGTGCTGTTCATCTACAGCTGCAGCGTTATTCCCCATAACAGGAAATCCATTATTTGTTATGAGTTCCCAGTGCGCCGCCGCGATATCGTAGCGGTAGAGGCCGCGACTATAGAGGGGCTTTGAGCTAGCACCCCGGTAACCGCCGCTTACATATATGTAGGCTTTCCCGTGAACTTCTGTATAGACGGCAGTATTATCAGCCTGTGGCACTGGTAGCGAGGGCAGCGCTTGCCAGGAACTTTGAGTTGTTATGGTTGGTAACTGGGTTACCACACGCTTCTGATTTGATACAATGGTTGGATTGTGATGAGCGTATTGGTTGAGCGCGAATAACGATGTTAATACACCAGAAAGCAGCCACGCGACTACAAACAGCACCTGCAGAAGGCGATTGGATGTTTTTGGGCGAGGTGGAGAGGATTCACGTTCACCAGGTGCGGGAGTAGGAAAAACGGGAGAGATCGCGCGTTGTTTTAAGCTTTCGTCGATAGACGCCAGTTGCATGGCAAGCGCCTCTTGTTCCAACCGTTCGCGTCGAGCCACATGGAGATGTTCTCGTGTATGTACACGCTGCGACCTGAGGGCGGCAAACGATGTATGCCGGTTTGGCGTATGCGGCGGATTGGCGAACGTCTGAATTGATGTGCCTGCATGCTCGCGGTGAGAAGTCTCACTTACTAAGAGGGCATGTCGTTGGTACGCTCTGCGCTCTTCAATAGCACGAGTACGCTCTAAAGCAGTATAAAACGTATGCGCCATCTGAAAGCGATACATCGCCTCTGGCCGCGTAGCGACTGTTACTAAGCCGCTTAGCGCGGGTGAAAGCGCGGGGTTGATCTGGCGCAAGGATTCGAGTATGCCTTTGCGCGCGCTCCCCCTTGCCGGGCGTTGTCCGCTGAGCATCTCGTGCAGGATTACGCCCAGACTGTACAGGTCGGAACGCCCATCGGTTTGTCCACTCCCCTCATATTGTTCCGGCGAGGCGTAACCAGGTGAGCCAAAATCAGTGGTATCATTGATTTGACCTTCCTTAAAGTAGCGCGCAATGCCAAAATCTACCAGCATCAGGCGGCCTTCGGGCGAAAGTATAATGTTCGATGGTTTGAGATCGCGGTAGACGACAGGCGGCATTTGGTTATGTAGATAATCCAGCACGTCGCACAGTTGCATGGCATAGTTGAGTGCCTCAAGTGGAGGCAGCGGCGCATATTGGCGCATATAGGCAGCAAGGGTAGGTCCTGGCAGATACTCCATGACCAGGTACCAGTGGCCATTCTCATAGAAGTAGTCGTAAAGTGTGGGGATGGCCGGATGATGCAAACGAGCCAGTAACAATGCCTCACGTAAAAATCGATCAGTGTCGGCGCCGCCGCTGAGTGGAAAATCGTTCTCGAATGCTTGCCGCGCGGGGGTAACAGGTGTAACCTGCTGCCCTTGTTTCTCCTGTTTCTGCTGTAGAAAGCGATCTAGCTCCGCTATCACACTCTGCGGGAGAGGTTGGTCGGCTCGCCCCTGTTTTAACGCCACCGGTACATCGAGCGCCCGGTGCGACGCCAGAAATACCTGCCCCATTCCCCC
>VBHV01000056.1:5481-5770 GCA_005881995.1 Chloroflexota bacterium
ATATGCTGACCGAACCAGGCATCGTCCAATACATCTGTAGTGAAACCTGTGCCTGTATCTCTATCAACCTGTATCACGCCTGGTTCTGGCGGGCTGGCGTCTCGATAGCTTCGGTTGCGCCTGACTTCATCGTCGAGATTGCGGCGTTTGCGAGGACCAAAAACGGCGGGTGGGCCATAGATGAGCATTTGCACGAATACCAATAAGGGCTGCAAGAAGCCAACAGGGATCAGGTTTGCCCCTTCTACTACAATGAGACGTCCGCCTGGACGTAGGACACGCGCTACTT
>VBHV01000101.1:0-5645 GCA_005881995.1 Chloroflexota bacterium
GCTGCGCAGTCACCAGCGAGCAGTCGCCGCGCAGCAGGACGGGCGCTTCGCTGAAGAAATCTTGCCCGTGAGCATACCTCAGAAGAAAGGCGAACCCGCCATCGTGGCCATGGATGAGCAGCCACGCGCTGATACCTCGCTCGAAAAGCTCGCCTCGCTGAAGCCAGCGTTCCGCAAAGACGGTTCGGTCACGGCCGGCAACTCATCGAGCATCAACGACGGCGCGGCTGCCCTGGTACTGATGGCCGCCAGCCGCGCCCAGGAGCTGGGATTGCGGCCGCGTGCGCGCATTGTGGCCTCAGCCGTTGCGGGCGTTGATCCCGCCTATATGGGCCTGGGTCCCATTCCCGCGACACGTAAAGTCCTGCAGCGCGCCGGACTGCGGATGCATGATATCGTCCTGGTGGAATTGAACGAGGCGTTTGCGGTACAGGTGCTAGAGTGCATGCGCGAGCTGGAGATCGACGAGGCAAAGCTCAATGTGAACGGGGGCGCTATCGCGCTGGGCCATCCACTGGGATGCAGCGGGGCGCGCCTGGTGGTCACCCTGCTGCACGAACTTGAGCGGCGAGGCGGGCGTTATGGGCTGGCTACGATGTGTATTGGCGTCGGGCAGGGTATCGCGACGATTATCGAGAGGATGTAGAGGCATCCTCTCCATTCACTGCTGATTCATAGGCCTCCTTCAATTTTGGCACCGTCTCGTAATTGCCAAGTTCCGAGGGCGTGATCCAGCGCATTTCGGTTGCTTCCCAGTCGAGTTTGATGGCGTCGGGAGTAAGCACCTCAAAGAGATAGGGATGGATATACCAGTGACGGTTGAGCGAGGCGTCGGCATGCTCGATCACGGAGCCGCGTTTGAGCATGCGCAGCTGGTCGCGTTGCAGGCCGGTCTCTTCGCGAATTTCCGTGTAGGCCTGGTCATCGGGTGTGACGCCCGGTTCTATGAAGCCACTTATGCCTGCCCAGCGCGCATTATAGCTGCCAACGCGCTGGCTTCTGCGCACTATCAAGATACGGGGTTCGTTGCCATCGGTGCGCAACAGGAAGTTGGTGACAACGTGCGTTGGACGCAGTTCTGGTTGTTCAGTCATGAGATACGCTCCTGTTTGAGGTCATGAGCCAGGGCGACCGCAAGGATACCTTTGCAGGGCGCACGCTGGTGGGAATGCTACTCCTGTTTGAGATCTTGAGCCAGGGCGACCGCAAGGATACTTTTGCAAGGAGCACGCTGGCGGGAATGCTACTCCTGTTTGACGTCATGAACCAGGGCGACCGCAAGGGTGCGCCCGTACAATATACGAAGCCATCTGGAACATATATGCATTATTATACCTTTTTTGTCAGCTAGAAAGGCCTGTACGCCTTTACTATTTGGAGGTAGGCCGACGTGGTGCAACCAGGCATAATCGTACTCGCTCTGGTCATTCTAGTGGTAGGGGCAGGTGTTGCTCTCTACGCTGGATATCTGATCGGGTCTTCGCGAAATAAACAAGAGTTTTCGGAACGCTTACGTGTGGAAAAGGAGGCGAGTGAGCAGCGGCTCATGGAACTCCAGCTACAGCAGCACGAAGCGCTTCATGAAGCGCGTGAGGAGACGGCACGTTTTCGCGCGGCGCTTGAACACGATAACGCTGAGCGGCGAGCCGAGCTGCAGCGCCAGGAACGGCGTTTGCAGCAGAAGGAAGAGACGCTCGAAAGAAAAATCGATGGACTGGAACAGCGTGAACGCAAGTTTTCGGGGCGCGAACGCGCCCTTGAACAGGCGCGCGAAGAGGTCGACGCGATCAAGCGTGAACACCTCAAGGAGCTTGAGCGCATTGCGCGCATGACCGAGGATCAGGCGAAGGAAGTGCTGCTTGAACGTATCGAAAGTCGGGTGCGTGAGGAAGCGGCGCGGCGCATTCGCGCTATTGAAGAGCAGGCACGCGAGGAAGCAGATGCGCGCGCGCGCGAGATCATTACGCTGGCGATTCAACGCTGCGCTTCGGACCAGGTAGCCGAGGCGGTAGTCTCGGTGGTGCCGCTGCCAAATGATGAGATGAAAGGCCGCATTATCGGGCGCGAGGGGCGCAACATTCGCGCGCTGGAGGCGGCGACCGGCATCGACCTGATTATCGATGACACACCGGAGGCGGTGATCCTCTCCGGCTTTGATCCGGTACGCCGCGAAGTTGCGCGCCTGGCACTGACGCGCCTCATCATCGATGGGCGCATCCACCCGGCGCGTATCGAGGACGTGGTAGCCAAGGCGCGGCAGGAAGTGGATTTGATTATCCGCGAAGAGGGCGAGCGGGCGGCGCTGGATGCCAACGTACACGGATTGCAGCCCGAACTGCTTAAACTGCTGGGGCGGCTGCATTTCCGCACAAGTTACGGGCAGAACGTGCTGGCGCATTCCGTTGAAGTATCCATACTCGCGGGCACCATCGCGCATGAGCTGGGCGCCGATGTGAACGTCTGTAAAACGGCGGCGCTGCTGCATGATCTCGGCAAGGCCATTGACCAGGAGGTCGAGGGGCCGCACGCCATCATTAGCGGCGAAATTGCGCGCCGCTACGGTAAATCATCCAAGATCATCCACGCGATGGTGGCACACCACGCCACCGAAGCCGAGCCGCAGAGCCTGGAAGCCGCGATTGTGCAGGCAGCAGACGCGATTTCAGCCGCACGCCCCGGCGCACGGCGCGAAACGATTGATCTGTACATCAAGCGCCTGGAAGCGCTCGAATCGATTGCAAACTCGTTTACGGGCGTGGAGAAGTCGTTCGCAATCCAGGCAGGCCGCGAGGTGCGTATTATCGTGAAGCCAGAAGAGATCGATGAATACGCCGCCAACCAGTTAGCCAGCGATATCGCGCATAAAATCGAGGAGAGCCTCGATTATCCTGGCCAGATCAAAGTGTGTGTAGTCCGCGAGACACGATCTATTGATTACGCAAGGTAATCAACAATGTAATTACGTAGAATTGGAAGAGCATGACCAATTATATTGATTTGCATACGCATTCGACGGCATCGGATGGCATTTATTCACCGACTGAATTGCTGCAACGGGCCAAAGATAGCGGGCTGCGCGTGCTGGCCTTGACCGATCACGACACAACAGGTGGATTGGAAGAGGCGGCAAAAGCAGCGGCGGAACTGGATATCGACCTTATCCCTGGTATTGAGATCAATACCGATGTGAGCGGGGGTGAAGTGCATGTGCTTGGTTATTTTCCGGAGTTCCAGCGGCCTGCTTTCCAGGCTGTTTTGAAGGTGCTGCGTGACGCGCGCGAGCGACGCGGGCAGCGCATAGTGGAGCTTTTGAACGAGCAGGGTATTCACATCGAGTGGGAGCGTGTGCGCGAAATCGCGCAGGGGGCGGTGGGACGCCCGCATGTCGCGCAAGCGTTGTTGGAGGCGGGCCATGTGCAGAGCATCGGCGAGGCGTTCGACAAGTATATCGGCAACGGCTGCTATGCCTATGTCCCACGATATCGACTGATGCCGGAGGACGCAATACGCCTGATTACCAGCGCGAACGGCTTGCCGGTAATGGCGCATCCCGCCGACCTGCCGGGCCTGGATGAACTACGCAACTGGCTCCCCAAACTGTCTGAAGCGGGCATGGTGGGACTCGAAACCTACTACGGCCAGTACACGCCGGAGCAGGTGCATGCCTTACGCGCGCTGGCAGACGAATATCACCTGATCCCAACCGGCGGCAGCGACTTTCATGGACCCGGTATTCATCCAACACCGCTGGGTGGCCGCCATGTCCCCTCCGAGGCGGTCGAACGCCTGAAAGCTGAGGCTGCGAAGCGTCGTGGCAAGACGCCGCCTCCGTTTGAGTTGCCAGCGCCGGTGCAGGAGAAGTAGTTGCTACATCCTCCTCAAAATCTCTCTTCTCCCGGCGTCACGCCAGCGACTCGTCTCCGCACCGTTCTCGCCAACAGGTACGCGACGCAGTTTCTCTTCTTCGACTTGCTGGTTTAGAAGGAGGCCGCCAACCAGCGCGGCGATTTGTTCGGGCGCAATGAATTGGGCAGTGCCTGCAGTCCCTACATTATCCTTTTGCAACCGGGCATTGCGTGTGTCCCATTCTTCAGCGATGAAATCGGTGGAGAGGTCCCCGGCAAGGAAACGGGGGTTGGTCATGAGCCAGTGCGCGAAAGGCAAGGTCGTGCTGACGCCGAGCACCTGGTACTCGGCGAGGGCGCGGCGCATACGTGCGATGGCGTGCGCGCGATCTTTGCCCCAGACGATGAGTTTTGAGAGGAGCGGGTCGTAGAAGAGCGGCACCTGTAAACCTGCGTACAGGCCGCTATCAACGCGCACACCGGGGCCGGATGGCTCCTGCAAGGCCTGGACGGTGCCGGTAGCGGGTAGGAAGCGATTTTCCGGGTCTTCGGCTGAAATACGGGCTTCGATGGCCGCGCCGCGCAGCTCGATCTGCTCCTGCGTAAAGGAGAGCGGCAGGCCAGCCGCGACGCGGAACTGCTCCTGCACAAGATCGATACCGGTACACCACTCGGTGACCGGGTGCTCCACCTGGATACGCGCATTGACTTCCAGGAAGTAGAAGTTGCGATCGGGGCCGAACACAGGAGAAGGAGCCTCTTCGATCAATTTCTGGTGACGGCGCTGGATGCTGCATTCGCGCTCACCAAGATGGACGACGTTGCCATGTGTATCGGCGATGAACTGCACCTCGATGTGACGCGCGGGAGAAATGGCTTTCTCTAAGTAGACACGGTCATCGCCGAAGGCACTTTTCGCTTCGCTGCGGGCCGTGCGAAGAGAAGCGGCCAGGTCTTTGGGATCACGCACAAAGCGAATACCTTTACCACCGCCGCCAGCCGCAGCTTTGAGCAAGAGGGGATAGCCAATTTTTGCAGCCAGCTCGGCAACACCGGCATCATTCAGGTTATCGAGCACGGCGCCTGGCACAATGGGAACATTGGCGTCGTGTGCGGTATTGCGAGCCGCAGTTTTCTCGCCTACTGCGCGCTGCACGCTGGCTGGCGGGCCAACAAAAATTAGCCCTGCTTCCGTACAGGCTTCGACAAAAGCGGCATTCTCGGAGAGGAAACCGTAGCCAGGGTGAACAGCCTGCGCGCCTGATCGTTTTGCCACTTCGATGATCGTCGGGATATGTAAATAGCTCTTCGATGCCTGAGAAGGTCCAATATGATAGGCTTCGTCGGCCATGCGCACATGTAAGGCGCGGCGATCAGCGTCGCTGTAGACGGCAACGCTGGTCAGCCCAAGCTCGCGGCAGGCGCGAATGATACGCACAGCAATTTCACCGCGATTGGCGATGAGTACCTTGTGAAAAGGCCAGCCGGCTGCGGAGGATGTTTGCATGTTTATAGACTCCCTACAGTGTGATTTCTCGCAATAATGGTTGTAGGGGCGCGATAAATCGCGCCCACCTGGGGTTGCCGAAATGGAAACGAGGGCGCGATAAATCGCGCCCCTACAACAGGGTTTGTTGAAAGTATAGCACGCGTTGTAGTTCCTGGACTAGGAAAATCAGGTGAGTCACTCATCCAAAAGTGTTAATTTGGGACAAAATAGGGTAAAGTAGATTTGCAGCATTTTTCGGGGTGTTCTTTCCGCCAAATTGATATAGATCAATGTATTTCAAATTGCCCAGG
>VBHV01000101.1:5759-22779 GCA_005881995.1 Chloroflexota bacterium
CTACCACTAATACTACTACTCTTAACACCCAGAATCCGGTTGTCGTCGGGATTTCGCTCTCTTTATCAAAAAACAAGGATAATGACTTCTCAAGCGATGGCCAGTTCATGAAGCAGGGCTACCAGCTCTGGGCGGATAACGTCAATAGCAATGGCGGGCTACTTGGCCGCCAGGTCGTGTTGAAAATCCTTGACGATAACAGCAACCCTGACCTGACTACAAAGAACTACGAAACATTGATCAATGATAAGGTTGACCTGTTACTTGGACCATTCTCCTCTTTGTTGACGAAAGCTGCGGAGAAGGCCAAGGGCATCGACAAATATGCATTCGTTGAAGGTGCGGGTGGCGCTCCCTCGGTCTTCGCCAATGGCTGGAACAATCTTTTCGCCGTTTCCCTCCCTGTTGAATCCAACCTGGACACTTTTGCGTACGATATCCTTTCATTGCCGCTTTCGCAACGACAATCCTTAACAGCAGCATATCTGAGTTCGGACGACCCATTTACATTTCCGCAGGTCGTCAGGGCAGAGAAATTGCTGAAGCAGGGAGGCATCAAGACCGTCTACACTGTCAACCCGGACCAGCAATATCCCGAAGGTGACCCCAAAGCCCCTGCAGCCGATGCAGCAAAAATTGTCCGGTCCAAAGCAGATATAGTTGTTCTCGGCACGCTTCTACCTGACATCCAGGCGGAAATAGCGGTCTTCAAACAAATGCACTATCATCCCAAAGCGATTATAGCAACGGCGGGGCCGGACCTGGGACAGGACTTCATCAATGCCGTTGGAGGCGTACACAATACGGAAGGCATGTTCGTTCCCAACGGCTGGTATCCCCAGGCCGACAACTTCCAGAACGCCGCGATGGTGCAGGCATATATCGCCAGGTACGGCGGCACAGCAGACCAGGTCAATGCTGACGTGGCCGAGGCGTACTCAGCAGGTCAGGTACTGCAGCAGGCCGTGGCAAAGACCGGTAGTATCAATAATGGCGCATTGACAACCGAACTTCATTCCCAGGATGTGTTCAACACGGTACAGGGAACAGCAAAATTTGCCTCGGATGGGCACAATGAGCAGGCCCTGGCATACCTGTTCCAATGGCAGGCGGGTCAGCTTACGCTGGTATATCCTTTATCTGTGGCGACAGAAAATCCGGAGTATACGAAGTACGCTTTTTGATGTAGATAGGATATTCAGGTGAGTCCCTTATCCAAAAGTTTCATTTCTTGGTAAGGTGATGTACACTACAGTGGGGTTGTTCTGCACATGATGGATTGCGCATCATCTCAGTAGGCAGCTCGCAGATAGTGATTGCTTGCTGCATGAGAAGGGATTAAGCTGACATGGTTAGATTCATTAGCAATATACCTATTTTCCGCCGCCTCTTCATCGCATTTGCGATAGCGGCGCTCATTCCAGGTATCGTGATTGTACTGCTGGGTAATTATTATGTCAGCTCGCTGACAACGCGAGGCCAGGCAGTACGAATCAGCTTTGATGCCCAGAGCGCAGCATCGCAAGAGGAGACAAATTTGCAGCGCATGAATGCAGTGCTGCAAGCTTTTCATAACCAGATATTCGGAAGTCTGGGCAGTGTTATCCAGGATGCATCCTTCTACGCATCAGGCGCCCAGGATGGTCAAGAAGTGCGCCATAACGAGGCAGAGTTCGACCAGGCCATAGGGAACTATCAAAGCAACTACGAGATACAGACCTCCCCCAATATGAGTACCATTCACGATATGTTATTGAGCAGCGATGCTGCAAATAGTTCGATCATCAGCTCTCAGAAGAGCGCGCTCGATAAAGTCAATGTTTTATGGGGCAAGTATAAAACATACCAGGATGCAGAGTTAAGAGACCTCGAGGGTTTGCAGGGCAAATTATTAAGCGGCGCCACATTGACCAGATCGGAGATCAACACGGCGTACAATCAAGACTACGAAACGGTAGCACTTGCAAGAGATACCTTCACCAATCTCAAGAATAGCTGGCAGCAGGTAGTAGATGACGCAGTCTCAATGGGCAAAGCTATTACCACAGTTGGGTCTTCTCAAACGCAGCCAATTTTGATTGCCACGTTGGTAGCCTTTATCCTGACCATCCTGGTGGTTATCGCAACCGGTTGGGTCATGAACCTTACGATCACGCAGCCTCTACGGCATTTGGACGTACTCACCAAGCGCATCGCGAAAGGCAATACGAACGCACGCGCCAGGATCTCCAGTCGGGACGAAATTGCGAAGGTTGCCACCGCTATGAATAATATGCTGGACAACATCGTGCATCTTATTCAAGAGGCGCAGGCCCAACGTGACTCCCTGCAAGCGCAGGTGGAGAAGTTAGTGAGCGAGGTAAGCGGCGTCGGTGAAGGTGATCTGCGCGTGCAGGCGGAAGTGACGGCTGATGCATTGGGAGTGCTGGCCGACTCCTTCAACTACATGGTTGAAGAACTGGGGAGCCTGGTGGTGCGCGTGAAAATGGTGGCGCATGAAGTCGAAAACTCCACTACCATGACCTTTGAGCGTATGACACAACTGGTCGAAAGCGCGGACACGCAAATCCATCAAATTGGAGAGGCGGGCCTCGTGATCGAGCATAGGGCGGATTCGAGCCGGCAGGTAGCTGAACGCGCCCAGACGCTGTACACGATTGCGCGTGAAGCACGGCAAACGGCGCAAAACGGACGCGAGTCGGTGCAGCAGACGGTCGAGGGTATGGGGCGCATCAATGCATACGTGCAGGAAACAGCAACAAAAGTGCAGGCGCTTGGTGATAGCTCACGCGAAATCGATAATATCGTGGCGGTGATCTCCAACATCGCGCACCAGACGAATCGCCTGGCGCTGGACGCAGCAATCCAGGCAGCAATGGCCGGTGAAAACGGAAAAGGCTTCGGCGCTGTGGCAGCCGACATCCGCCGCCTGGCGGAACGCGCCAAGGACCAGGCCAGCATGATCGCACGTATCGTTCGCAGCGTTCGCGAAGATATCGGCGCAGCAACCGTTTCGATGCAAGATACGGAACGTGAAACGTCAGCGGGCGCGCACCTGGCGCAGGAGGCAGGTTCTGCGCTTGAGTCGATTTACTCTGTTGTTGAACGCCAGGGGCGTGAAATTGAAAACATCAACCAGATGGCAACGCAGCAGTTGCAGTCCTCAAACACGGTTGTGCAAATCATGCAAGGAGTTTCCAATTCCACTCAACAGAGCAGCATGAGCACACGCGAGGCCGCGCAAAATATGGAGCGACTGGCACGCCTGGCCGAACAATTGCTGGCGTCCGTAGAAGCGTTCAAGCTGCGTGATAACTTGAACTATTACGCTCCGGCCAATATTACGATCACCCCGGAGAGCGAGCGCGAAGGCTTTTTGAGCGTTAGCGGCGTTTTCCGTACTGTCACAGCCACGGCCCAGTCTTCAGATATGAATCGATATGTCAATAACAATGCGCTTCCACCGGGACCGCCCTCGGAGGCTGTACCCGCCTTCGCTCCAGCACAGTATCAACAGTACCCGCAGTACCAACAGCAATATCAGCAGCAGTACCAGCAAGGGAATGGGTTCAATGGCGCACAGGCTCAAGGAAGACCCCAGTATCCACCGCCTGAGTGGCAGTAATCGCAAGTAGCAATACATAACACCTATGCAAATTCATGGACTTTTAAGGGCGGCGGCGGTTAGACTTAAAAGAGAAAGTCAAAGCTTATGTGCCTGTTTTCATATAAGCTAGCCGCTATCACAGTAAAGAGGAGATTTCCCATGATTGCACAGAGAATAGGTACGAACAATGATGTTGTAACAAGCGATGATGCAACAGCGCAGACTGTGCAGGCGGCAGTAACATTACTCTCGCGCCGTCCCACTCCCATTTCTTATCGCTGGGTTTGCGAAACGTGCGGCATGATATATAGAGGTTCCGCGCCGACCTCGTGTGAGAGCTGCGGTAAAGAGGTATCTCCGGTACACCAACCTGATTTTCATCGTGAGATGTGCAGTCGCTGGTAATACCATAAGATCAACAACAGAATTTTTCAGATATATGAGAAGTATGAGAGGGCGACTTTGTGGTCGTCCTCTTTTCACGAGTGAGAACGCGACTGGCGCAGCGCTTCATAGAGGATGATGCCGGTTGCCATAGCTGCATTCAGGGATTCTACGTTGTTCGCCAGGGGAATGGCGATAGAAGCAGTGGCGATGTTGCGAGCTTCTGGTGATGGCCCGTGGGCTTCATTACCAATAATGAGCGCAAAAGGGGAGTGCAAATCTTGTTCGTAGTACCAGCGCGAGCTGCCCGCCTCGGCCAGCAAGACGTGCTGGTCTCCCTGGCAATGCGCCTGGATGCGGGCAGCGATGGCGGCCCACGATTGGTTGACGGCGAGAGGTAAGGCAACATGCGCGCCTGCCGCGGCGCGCACTACTTTCGGGCTAAAGCAGTCTACACAGTTGGGAGTTAACAGGACTTCCTCTACATCAGCAGCCAGGGCGGTACGCAGGATGGTTCCCATATTGCCTGGGTCGGCCAGCCCATCCAGGATGAGCAGCGCGGGACGAGGAGTAGGAAGATGAGAGGCAGGACGACGCGCGCGCGTCTGCTCCGGCTTGAATGCGCTCAGGGGCAAGACGCTCACCACTCCCTGTGATGTCTGCGTCTCACCGAGGCTCTCGATGACTCGTTCGCTTACCTCGATCAATCGATCACGAGGGAAGGAGGTCGTATGCAGGAGGCGGTGCAGGAGAGCCTGGCCATGGGCGGTGCGCGCAAGTAACGCGGGTGAATAGTAGATTTCTAGCGGCAGGACAGCGTTATCGAGCAAGACATCCAGCAGGTGCGGGCCTTCCATCAAAAAAAGACCCTGCTTTTTGCGACCCTTTGGCGTATGCAGGTCCTGTACTTTGCCGATACGTGGGTTTGAAGGGCTGGTGATCAGTGTCATACTTTTTCTATGCAGCATAGAGAAGCAGGCGGCATTGCCGCCTGCTTCTCTATGCTGCATGCTTTTATTATTGGATGGTTGCGAGCGCGGCCTGGACGAGGTCGGTGAAAGCTGCTTCGTCGTGAACGGCCATTTCGGCGAGAATCTTGCGATCTACATCGATATTAGCCGTATGGATGGCATGCATGAGCTTGCTATAGCTAACGCCGTGCATACGAGCAGCAGCGTTGATGCGCGTGATCCACAAACGGCGCATGTCGCGCTTGCGATTGCGGCGGTCACGATACATGTAAGCCATAGAGCGCATGACAGATTCATGCGCGGGACGATACAGGCGTTTGCGTGTGCCACGATGGCCTTCAGCCATCTGTAACAGCTTTTTATGTTTTTTGTGGGCTGGTACTCCACGTTTTACCCGAGGCATAGCAGGTTCCTTTCCTCCATTCGATCAATGACCCTGTCCTAAAAGGAGTAGGGAAGTAGACGTTTCAAGCGACGAGTATCGCTGGTGGCCAACGGAAAGTATTTGTCTGCCGAGCGGACTGACTCGGGTGATTTGTTGCGGCGCAAGTGGCTGATGGCGACTTTGCGGCGCATGACCTTGCCGGAGCCGGTCACTTTGACGCGCTTCGACATGGCTTTGTGTGTTTTCAGTTTCTGCTTCATAACTCTTCTTTCTGTTCTTGCGGGGCAAAGTAACATGTTCAATAAAAAACTGCGTTTCTCGCTGTGTGAGCGTGAGGCGCACAAAGGAGAGGCAGTGTAGGGGGCGATTGTTGAGTTTCAATCCACCACGACAGGGGCGACAATCCCTGGTACCCAGCTTACCAACGCACTGCGTGCTACTCAGGCAAGCTGCAAGGTAGTAATCGAGCCCCTACTCCGTTGAAGGCGCAGATTAGCCTATTTCGGGAGCGAACCCCGCATGTGAGGTGAGTATAGCATACTCGACGAAATTGCGCAATAGTTTTAGCGGCGCCGCGCCGAAGGCCAGGATGGGCGGGAGAGCCAGGGTGGGCGGGAGAAGCGAGGCGAGGATTTGACGGCTGGGACCTGCTCTGAGTTTTGGGCGTGCGTCATGCGCCAGGTTGAGGTAAAGAACAGCGTCCAACCCCAGATCAATAAGGGCGGGCCGATGTTGACGAGGGCCTGGCTGACCCATGGCTGGGGCCAGAGCGAGAAGTAGTAGGATAACAGCGCACCCGCCGCCAGCAAGAGAGCCAGCAGTGTTGTACGTGTATTTGTGCTACAAATAGCCAGAGTCAATGGTAGGAGGATGAACCAGGGCTGGTACAGTGGAGAGAGCACAAGCGCCGCCAGGTATATCCAACTTCCAAATAACAGAGCGAATTCCAGGTTCTCAACCAGCCAGAGGCCCAGGAGCAGCAGAATGGCGATGACGACAGCCGCGATAATGCTCCAGGTAAGTGGCGAGGCAATCCAGGCTATAGCGGCAGGAGAGCCGGTAGACCAGACACGCAGGTGTATTACGGCGGCATCCAGCGAATTGAGGACCATATCCGGCACAAAAGCCGAGCGTATCTGCTTTTCAACACCGGCGAGGCCCCAGCCCCGCCAGTAAGGATAATAGGCCAACACCACAATCACCGCGGATAAGCCCAGGATGGATACCCACCACAGGAAGCGGTGCCCTCCCAGCATAGCACGCGATTCTTTCCAGAGCGCGCGCATGAAGAGCAGCAGCAGCAGCAGAACCAGGGCATTCATAAGTGTTGCCAGCAGCAGACAGACCCAACCGAGCAGGAATGCCTTGCGCTGGTAGAAGAAAGCGGCCAGCAAGATGAAGAGGATCACGAACAGGTCATAGTGCATCTCCGCAATGCCCAGGAGCAGCACAACGGGATTCCAGGCGTACAGGAGGGTGCCGGCAATACGCGCCTCTGGCCTCAGACGAGCGAGGATATGCCAGATCAAGAAGGCATTGGCCAGGTGGGCAGCGAGAGCAAGCAGGCGAAAGTCGATCAGGATATTTGCTACACTATCGCGGGCAGGGATGACGACTGCCAGCGTGGTATCAATCCATAGAGGACCATACGAAGCGGGTCCAACCGACTGGGGAACCAGGTTATGCAGCAGATTTGCGGGCAAGGTTCCCGGAACCGTCACATAAGGATTGACGTGATAGACCGTCACCATGCGTCCATAGAGCGCGTAGAGGAACGCGTCCTGCGATATGATTGCCGGGGCAAACAGGAAGATGAGTGAGAAGAGAGCAGCCAGGAGCAGAATAATGCAGAAGAGCAGACGCATCTCTCCCGGTGAGATACGCTCGCGAGCCACACGGCTAGCGACGCGGGCGGCAATGAGTAAGATGCCGAACGCGATGGCCAGGAAGACCAGTAACAGATTGGCGTAGGCAGTGCTGTTGTTAAACGGGGCTATATGGTTCAGGCCTCTCGCGACAGGCGTCCATGCTGTCCAATAGAAGTGGGAAAGCCAGGGAAATGCATCCATCAAGAGTGGTCTGGCGTAGGCGCGATTAAGCGCTGCGCCCGCGAAGAGAGGATAGAGCGCAAGGTAGAGCAGCACAAGCAGCAGTCCCAGGAGAAGCAACCCCCACTGAGCTCGCCGCACCGGGCGCTTTTTGATGGTTGGCTGTGGCAGGTCTGTACGTTGGGACAACTGGACCTGCGTCATTATGGGGGTTGTAGGCGACGTTATCCCTGGAAGCGCGGGTTGGGTCCTACGGGCGCGCAATGAGCGCGATGGGCTGTAGCCAGGATACTGATTCATGCTTTCCCTATTCAGCTTCTTCCGACTGCCTGACTGCCAACGAACTGCGTCTCTAGTCGGCAGTGATGCCAGGAAGCACCCTACGGCTCAGGCAGTCGAAAAGGAAGTATTCAGCGGTGGATGTGGTTGACGGTGGGCTCGATAAATCGAGCCCCTACAACAGGATGCGCTGCTCATCTATAACTGTCAATAAAATGAACGATACACGAAACAGGATCACCCCTTGTTACAAAGAACGTTGCAAACTTTCCGCTTTTCCGATTTTTGTGGGTATAAAAAGAGTAAGAGATTAGGAGTCTAATCTGATGTGGCTTGAAGGCCCGAAAGCCTGAAAAGCCCCATATTGCCAGATGGAGTGAACAATGCTATAATAGCGAGGTGCTTTCAGGTGACCAGGGCGGGGGCAAGCCGCCGCCCGTACCCTACACGACGCACAACCCGACCTGCATAGGATACGGGCGGCGGCTCTGTCCCCGCCCCGCCAAGTGTTGTGTTGAGGAAGCATCTCCTTAATAAGGAGAGCAAATATATGTAACAGATGGAAAGGCCGCAAGAGCGTTTGCGGCATAGGTATTCTGCATCGAGACACTATCGATGCTCCACCTGCTCTGGCAGTAGCTCAGCCAGCTCGCGAGCGATTGACCGGAAGCATACCCAAAGGAAGGAGGTGGCTTTGTGAGGCGTGATTATGAACTGGGCTTCATTGTCAACCCCGAAGTCAGCGAAGAGCAGACAGGCGCTCTATTGGGGCGCATTGAACAGATCGTCACCAACCATGACGGTCAGGTCGTTCGAGTAAATCAATGGGGGCGTCGCCGAATGGCTTATCCCATTGAGCATCATCGCGACGGTTTCTACATATTCATTGATATGATTCTTACTCCTGAGACCGTTTTTGAACTAGATCGTACTCTCAAAGTGACAGAGGAAGTACTCAGGCACATGATTATCAGGCGTGACCCCAAGGCTGTGCAGAAGGAACGCGAGGAGCGTGAAGAGCGGGAGGCACGCGCCGCTGATCAGGCTGCGGCCGCAGCGCAGGCAGAAGTCCCTGCAGGGGTTGCTGCAGCAAGTGCGGAGGAAGTCCCCGTTAACAGTGAAGTCGAGGAACCTACCCCGCTCTCCCCGGAGGAGATCGAGTACGTTCCACCCGCTATTGAAGAAGAGACTATTGAAGCATAGTGGGAAAGCGTCCGGTAAGTTCAGGCAGTTTCAGTGAGGGAGTTGTCATAACGTCCATACTTGAAAGGATTGACAGACATGCTTAACAAAATTATGCTGATCGGAAATCTGGGAAGAGATCCCGAATTGCAAGTCACATCAGATGGCACTCCTGTTACTAGGTTTTCGCTTGCAGTGAGCCGTTCATACAAGTCAAGAAATGGCGAGGCAAAAGAGGAAACCGAGTGGTTCAACATTGTCGCATGGCGAAATCTCGCAGAAATATGCGAGAAATACCTGCACAAAGGCTCCAAAGTCTACATCGAAGGCCGAGTTTCTCAGCGCAAGTATACCGATAGAGAAGGTGCCCAGCGCACCTCGGTTGATGTTACTGTGACTGATATGGAGATGCTTACTCCCAAGTCTGCATCCGGCGGAACAGAGGGCTATTCGACAGGTACGAGCGACAACAACGACCCCTTTCTTCCTGACTTCCCGGACGACCTTTCCTGAGGACCCTGAAGAGATTGTTTTCTAATCTCTGGCAGGGATATTAGGAGGAGAACAGTCTGTGCAAAGACGATCTGAATCATCAGGCCCGCGTCGCGAGCGACCAGGGCGAGGCGAGCGACCAACTCGCCGTAAAATCTGTCAGTTTTGTCACGATCACGTGCGTGAAATTGATTACAAGGACGCCAGCCGTTTCATGAAACGCTACATTTCTGATCGTGGGAAGATTGAACCCCGCCGTAAGACGGGGACTTGCGCGAAACACCAGCGCCGTCTCACTGTCGCGCTTAAACAGGCGCGGCATATGGCGCTGCTGCCCTATACTGCAGAACACATTCGCGGCATGTAGAGGCAGGCGCATATGCATAACACAGCAAGGATGAAGCAGCCGGGGCGGGGACATGTTCCCGCCCGGCGATCAAAAGCCAGGGCGACCGCAAGGGTGCGCCCCTACAGAGGCATGTTCCCGCCCGGTGATCAAAAGCCAGGGCGACCGCAAGGGTACGCCCCTACAATACATGATAACCTAACCGTGTATTGTAGGGGCGTACCCTTGCGGTCGCCCTGGCAGGCGTTACCAGACGAACATGTAAGAACGTGCGAATGCCGGCGCGGGCGCGATAATGTACTTTGATTTGTTAATCTGCACAATCAAGCCCCTATGCAGGAAGGGAATACGATGAAAAGTCAGACAGAGCGGCCCACGCGACGGCCTAATAATCAGCGATCAACTAAAGTGAAGCGATATACTAAGCAGACGGCTCGCGGGGTAGAGGCGAAGCGTGATGGCAAGCCGCTTATTTTTGGCTGGGGAAAGCATCTTTCCCACAGCGAAAAAATCAAGGTGCAGCGACGCGCAACATGGGCATTCACGGGGCTTGTCGTTTTGGTGCTGGTTGGAGTGATCCTGGGGACGTGGATCAATAATAATATTATCATTCCGGGATTGCCTATCACCACCGTCAATGGTCATCAAATCCCACAGTCGGAATACCGTAAGATGGTCGCGCTGAAAACGCTGCTTGAAAATAATAAGATTTTTGGACGGGGCGGACTGACAGACCAGAGGAGTAACCTGGAACAACAAGATGCCGCGCAGAAGAAGATCATAACCGATAGTACCAATACGGTTGATAGCCTGAACAAAAAAATCAAGGCGCTACCTGCCGGTTCCAGTCAAATGCGCACTGATCTGAATAATCAACTGAAAGCGGCGCAAAAACAGTTGGCCGATGCTCAAAGTAAGGATCAGGCCCTCGGCGCTCAGATCAGCGCATTGACGCAGACCACTATTCCACTGGAACAGCAGATTTTCACCGTCTCACAGATCTCTACTGACAGCGCAACCTGGCTGCAGGACGACGAACTGATCCGTGAGTGGGAGGCCAACCAGAGTACAAACGTGCAAAGCCGCATCGAGCCGAGTTCTAGCGCGGTTAATAAGGCGCTGAACGCCTTGAAGGCGAGTGCGCCGGCGAACTCCAGCTACAACAGCCTGCTGAGCCAGATGAGTGTTTCGGATGATGATATGCGCGCGATGATGACGATTAAGGTGCGGCGGGATAACATGCAGAACTACCTGTCAACGCTGGTCGTCTCACCCACCTACCAGGTGCTGGCACGCTCCATGACGATTGATACGCAGGACAATGCCAATAAGATTCTGAAGCAGCTTAAGTCTGGAAGCGATTTTGGGAAACTTGCCGCGAAAAATTCTCAGGACGCAAATACCAAGGTCAGCGGCGGTAATCTGGGCTGGTTGGTACGCGGGCAGTACGCGCAGAGCGAGGGAACAGGCGTTGTAGATAACTGGCTCTTCGATCCGGCACGCAAACTCAACGAGATCAGCTCGGTATTGAAAGAGAACGGCGCGTTCCATATTGTGCAAATCCTGGGCTTCGACCCGGCGCGCACAGTAGATGCAAAGACGCTGCAATCCTTAAAGGACAACGCTTTATCGAGCTGGTTACTGGAGATCAAGGCGCAGTCAAACACATCGATAACACCGCCTGATCAAAATAAGCAGCTTGATCCGAACAATCTGCCGCCTTCATCGATCCTGCCATCCAGCCCGCCTGGACAGGGTGCAAATGGAGGTACTGGCTTACCGACAATACCGTAGTGTGTTTATCCGTGAGGTAATCCGGATTTTCCAGGTGTGGGGAATATTCTCCACACCTTCTATAGCATCAAGTTAAGGTCAAGGAGCAATGGGTGGGGCAGCGTAGGGACAAGGTGCGGCGGAGAGGGTGGGCGGGGGCCTTGTGCTTGTCCTCGTTGGGGAAGCGATAAGTACGGAGGACAAGCACAAGGCCCCCTCATCCACCCTACACCGCACCTTGTCCCTACGCTAATGGCGAGACTCCGCTTTTCAATTGATCGAAAGACTCAGGCATGACAACAATAGCACCCGAACGTTATTCACAATCCTTTTCAGATATTCGACAGCTTCTAGAAACTGCCTCGCTCTACCTGCACATCCCGTTTTGTCATACGCGTTGCTATTATTGCGATTTCAATACGTACGCGGGTATGCTGCCGTTGCGAGAGCCGTATGTGCGCGCTTTGCTCACAGAAATAGCGTTAGCGGGCGAGCTGGCAGAGCACGCTGATGGCAGAGTGCGCCGCTCGCGCACTCTCTTTTTCGGTGGAGGCACTCCCAGCCTGTTGACTGTCGAGCAGGTAACGCGCCTGCTTCATGCCTGTCGCGAAGCATTCACCGTGGATGAAGATGCTGAAATTACGCTGGAGGCCAACCCAGGCACACTGAATCGAAAGCAACTGGCAGGCTTGCGCACAGCCGGAATCAACCGCTTGAGCCTCGGCTCGCAGAGCTTTGACGCTGAACTGCTCAAGACGCTGGGGCGCATTCATACGCCCGAAGAGATTACGCAGGCACTGCACCACGCGCGGGCAGCAGGCTTTACCTCGATCAACCTTGATTTTATGTTTGGTCTGCCCGGCCAAACAATGCGCCACTGGCAAGAGACGCTTGACCAGGCATTGGCGCTGCACCCGGAGCATCTCTCGCTCTACTCGCTGATCATAGAGGAGGGTACGCCTTTCTACACCTGGACAGAGGAAGGACGGATTATCCCTGGCGATGAAGACCTGTGCGCCGACATGTACGAGTATGCCGATGAACGCCTGCAGGGCGAGGGGTACATCAACTACGAAATCTCTAACTGGGCTTTGCCGGGCCATGCGAGTCGTCATAACCTGACCTACTGGCAAAATTTACCCTATCTCGGCATGGGAGCGGGAGCGCACTCTTTCTTCGCAGACAAACGTTTCTCGAACGAACGCGATCCACAGGCATATATTCAGACGCTGAAAAAGCGACAACTGCCCATCGTGGAGAGCGAGACGATTGAACGACTACAGCAAATGTCGGAGACCGCTTTTCTAGGGTTACGCACGGCGCAGGGTCTGCATCTGCCAACGTTTGAAGAACGATTCGCTGAATCGTTCGCCAGCTTTGTGGGTAATCGCCTGCGCATCGTGGAGGAAGCTGGATTGTTGGAACAGGCCGATGGCTGGGTGAGATTGAGCAAGCACGGTCGGTTGCTGGGGAACGAAGTCTTTATGCGGCTGCTGCCCGACTGAGGATGTGGTCAAACGAACCGCACCAGGACAAGCACAAGGCCCCCACATCCACCCCACACCACTCCTTGTCCCTACAAAACGGTTCGAAAGCAAAAAAGGGATTAACTATGGAGCAATTGCCTTCTCTATCTGCATCATCGTGGAGCGTGTATACACCGCTTACTAAAACACAGTTTGAGGAATTTCGCGCGGCGGGAATAGCGTCCCTGCACGCGCAATTGCTCTTTAACCGGGGAGTGATCACGCCCGAAGCTATGCGGCGTTTCCTGGCGGCAAGTTTTGATGAGATACCTGATCCACTTACACTGATCGATATGGATCGGGCGGTGGAGCGTATTTCACGAGCGTTGGACGAACACGAACATATCACGATTTATGGCGACTTTGATGCTGATGGCGTCACTTCTGCCGCGCTGCTTACGCGTGCGCTGCGTAAACTCAAACATGCAAATGCAGCGCTCGATTATTTTATTCCGCATCGTATAGAGGATACGCGCGGCGTGAGCAGGGAGTCACTGGAGAAGATTCATACCAGGGGAACCTCGCTGCTTATCACCACCGATTGCGGCAGTTCCGATGTAGCGGAGGTAGAGTACGCCAGGACGCTGGGCATCGATGTTATCATTACCGATCATCACCATCCACCGGAGCAATTGCCGCAGGCCTACGCCATGATCAATCCCTGGCGACCAGATTGCACCTACAGCGAGCGTTATCTCTGCGGGGTAGGTATCGCCTTCAAGCTGGCGCAGGCACTCCTACGGGCGTATGGACGCGAAGAGGAGGTATTGGAACTACTCGACCTGGTCGCGATTGGCACCATTGGTGACGTGGCACAATTGTTAGGTGAAAATCATACGCTGGTGAAGCTGGGTTTGAAGCAACTCGACGCGACGACGAACGCGGGCTTAAAGGCGTTGATGCAGCTTGCCAATTTACAGCCGGGCAGACGGCGCGAGCGCGATATCTCCTACGCCCTGGGACCGCGCATCAACGCTGCCGGGCGTATGAAGCATGCCGGTATCGCATTCGAGCTGCTGACAACGGATGACGAGGCAGAGGCGCAGGCGAAGGCCAGGGAACTGGAGGAACTCAACCAGGCGCGCCAGCTGATCACCGAGGAGTTGATGAAGCGCGTGCGCGAGCAGGCACAGGGGCAGGAGGGCAACACGGTAGTGCTGGTGTACGGTGCTAAGCTCGAGTGGCCGGAAGGAATCATCGGGCTGGTAGCGGGCAAGCTTTCGGAGGAGATCAAACGCCCGGTCTTCGTACTCAGCCAGGACAGCGAGACCAGCCGCGGATCCGCGCGCAGTTCCGGGGATTTCAACATTATTGAGGCGCTGCGTGAGCGCGCCGACCTGTTCGAGCGTCACGGCGGACACGCTCAGGCAGCGGGTTTCACAATTGTCAATACCAATATCGAGGCCCTGCACCAGCACCTGCTGACCTGGCAGGGCAATGGCAGTAATGGAAATGATGGGGGTGATGGAACGGAGCCGGTGGTCGAAGCAGTAGTTCCACCCGATCTAACCGGGGTGGTAACTGAACAGGAGATCGTCATTCCAACCTATTTCCGCAAGGTTGATCTCGTGATTACAAAGCCAGAAACGCAGCTGACATACGATGCCTACACCAAGATCAGCCAGCTAGCTCCCTTTGGCGCGGGCAATCCCGAGCCCATTTTCCGGCTGGACGGATTGCGTATTGCACGCCGCTGGGTGAGCGGCCCTGAAGGGCGGCATTTACGTCTGCGCCTGCGCATCAACGGTACGCAATTTCACGGCACCTATTTCCGCGCCGGGTCCCAGATAGAGTCTTTTTCAGAGGGTACGCTGGTGAATGTAATCTTCAGCCTGGAACTCGCCTGGAACCCGCCCGATGGCGAGGGACGCAAGGATGTGTGGCTGAAGATTGTGGATATGCAGGTAGTGGGATAGCTCAAAAGGCCAAAGCGCTGAAACAATATACCTCCTCATCTCGTGTTTGCCTCAGTAGGAGGAATTCCTCTTCGTCTGATCAAAAAACAAAGACGATGAGTAATCGTTGTCTTGCGAGGTGATGCTATGCGTGGGAAACGCGCAAGTCTGATCGTAAACCTGCGCTCAGGACGTACTGTCGTCAAAGTGCCTGAGATGGTTGCTATCCTGACCGCCGCGGGCTGGAAAACTGACATCTGCCTGAAAGAATATAGTGGGGAAACACTACCACTGGCCAGGCAGGCCGCCAAAGACGGCCATGATCTGGTGATCGGCTACGGGGGAGATGGGACCCTCAACGCTGTCGTCAATGGAGTGCTGTACGCAGGGGGTAAGAGCATCGTCGGTGATCTTCCTGGGGGGACCTTCAATGAATGGGCAGGCGAGACCACCATCCCGCGCAACCCGGTACAGGCCGCCCTTGCGCTTGTCGATAGCGTTATGTGCCCAGTGGATCTCGGCTTCTTCCAGATCGAGGGCCTGACTGTCCCTGCCATGCACCGTGAACACTCAGAGGGCGAGGAAAACGATGAGGCAGAGCAAATAGGGCGGACAGAGGGGAGAGAGGAGACAGGAGCAACCGCAGAGATATACGAAAAGCCCAAAAAGGCGGGGAAATACCGGCAATACTTCCTGCTGCACGCCGGGTTGGGCGTCGATGCCGCCATCATGGCGCACATCAATAAACCGCTCAAATACGAAGTTGGCAAGATCGCCTTTGATCTGGCCGGGCTGAAGGAATTGCCCTGGCAGCACCCATTTCCGGTCAAAATCGGCTCTCTCAACGCTTCTGGGAAACCCGACCTGCTCTGGGAAGGGGAGGTCTGGCAGATTGTCGTAAACAATACACGTCGCTATGCCGGTACCATCGATCTCTCGCCCCACGCCTACATCGATGACGGCATGTTGGATGTCACCGTGATTCCTGCAGGTGGTCCGCTCACCACACTGGAAGAAGCCGTATCGTTCCTGCTCCTACATACCGTCGATACTAAGATAACGCGGTACTTTCACGGCCCGCATCTCTCCATCAGCGTCCCGGCTTCCATCGAGTTAGAACTGGACGGCAACGTCGTCAAATTAAAAGACTTCTTGCGTAAAAAGGAGCGCAGAGCGCTTGAGTACGCGGGAGATACAGACAAAGTCATGGTTCACTATCGCTTCGATGCAGTTCCGGCTGCCGCTCGCATAGCTTTTCCCAGCACCTATGACGGCTCGATGTTTGAAAAACCGGACCACAAAAAGCCTTTCGAGCAGGCCGCACAGCAGCGAAAGCAGAGAGAGGAGCAACTTGCCGCGCAGCAGCAAGAGCATCAGTCGGATGGACAGCCCGGGCAGGAATTTTCCAAAGTGGTCGAGGAATTACAACAACACGGACGCAAGATCACCGTGGTCGGTGTTACCATTCATCCCCAGCGTGCCGAGACGTACATTATCGCGGGCACCTACAAGGCAAAGAATGATGGGAATATCGAACCCGCCGCCATCCGCGTCGATGGGCACACGCTCGTACTCAATCGTCAGGGCGAGCAGGTCATCCCCCTGATGGTCGAAAATCTGCACGAGGGCGAGCAGATTACCGTTGAGGGCAAGAGAAGCAAACGCGGCGTCATCGACGCCGATCGCATCACGATGTTGTAGGAGATCTTGATGATATTGTTGGCGAATTCGGTTTTCACGCTCGGAATACTGTGAACTCTAGCTCGAAGCGAGCTTGGTTTTTAAATTTACGAAGAATATCTTAGTGGGGTTCTACCCCAGGAGTTCTCACAGAGTTTATTTCAAGCATTTTCTTTGCGCTCTATAACCGAACGGTTCGCCAGATGAAAGAGTATCACAACAGCCTACTTTCTGTTCAAATAATACTTTTGTCATTCAAGCTTGTAGGAGACTCGCAGGACGAAAACATGAGAGCTAAACTAGCGAACCAGATAGTAACACAGCTTACTAGTAAGCAAACAGCATCCATACTTACTAATGACAAGTAAAAAAACTTTCATCTGTTGGGCAACGCGACAACCACCTAATGAGTGTTGGGCAAGCAGAGAAGCCAGGTATCGCACCTCAGAGCA
>VBHV01000057.1 GCA_005881995.1 Chloroflexota bacterium
AAATTTCTTATGTGTTCCCAGGCGAGTGACAGGCTGTTCAAGGTTCCAACCGGCATCGAGCGTGCGGTACACCACTGTATCGCCCGAAACGATGGTGAGCACGGGTGGAAAATTACGCGAAAACTTGCCGTGCAGCGTGCGCCGCTCCGGCTCAATAGTATAGGTTGCCATAAGACTATCCCTCCAGCTCGGCCCGACGTTCTTTCAACTTCCCAATGCGCTCCTCCTGGGCCACCAACTTCTCGCGCTCTTTCTCGACCACCTCTGGCTTTGCCTTCGTCACGAACGCTTCATTTGCCAGTTTGCCCTGTAGACGCAGAATCTCCTGCTGCGCCTGGGCAATTTCTTTGTCGAGTCGCTCCAATTCCTTGCTGATATCGAGCAGGCCAGAGAGCGGCAGGTATATCTCAACTGAGCCAGCCAGCAAGCTCATGGCCTGTTCCGGCTTCTGCGCGAGTTGCGCGTGCAACTGAGGTCTATCGGTACGAGCCAGGAACTCGATGAGTGGAGCCTGCGCTTCCAGCATCGTTACATGATTGCCTGCAGCTATAATCACCGGCACACGACGCGCCGGTTCGACACTCATCTGATTTCGGGCATCTCGAATGCGTGTAATCACCTCTTGCAGCAGACCAAAGTTCTGTTCTGCCTCGCTATCAATAGCCGCACTATTTGCATGGGGCCAGGGCGCGACAATCAGGGCTGAGGCAGGCCACTGCGTGGTATCTGGTTCGCTTGTGCGGTAGAGATACTGCCAGACTTCCTCGGTGACAAACGGCATGAATGGGTGCAACAGGCGCATACTCTGATCGAGCACCGCGCGCAGAATACCGGCGGTAGAGCGGCGCACCTGCTCATCACCCTGCATCTGTACTTTGGCAATTTCGACATACCAGTCGCAATAATCCGACCAGAAGAAATCATTGATCTGCCGACCTGCTTCACCAAGCTGGAAATCTTCGATCAGGCGTGTCACATCGCCTGTCAGCTTTGCCAGGCGGCTGAGAATCCAGCGATCCGCCAGCGTGGTTGGCTTCAACTCGCTGACAGCGGGAACGCCTCCGCCGATCTCAGCTGTGGTCATCAAGACGAAACGCGAAGCATTCCAGATTTTGTTGGCGAAATTGCGATTGCCTATGATGCGTTCAGGAACGAGTTTCATGTCATTGCCGGGCGAGCTGCTGGTAGCAAGCGTGAAACGCAGCGCGTCGGTGCCGTACTGATCCATCACCTCGAGAGGATCAATCACGTTGTTCTTTGACTTGCTCATCTTTTCGCCTCTGGCATCTCGCACAAGACCATGCAGGTAGATGGTATGGAATGGTGGGGTACCCAGGAAATGCATACCCGCCATGGCCATTCGCGCAACCCAGAAAAAGATGATGTCGTAGCCCGTCTCCATCACCGATGTTGGGTAATAGCGCAGCAGGTCAGGTGTGACTTCAGGCCAGCCCAGCGTGCTGAATGGCCACAGCCACGAACTGAACCAGGTATCTAATACATCCTCATCCTGGTGGATTTCGGCGCTATTGCAATGCGGGCAGGTGCTGATATCGACGCGACTGGCGGTCATCTGGCCGCAGTTATCGCAGTACCAGACGGGAATACGATGTCCCCACCAGAGTTGACGTGAAATACACCAGTCATGGATGTTTTCCAGCCAGTCCATATAGACCTTGTTGAAGCGTTCCGGCACGATCTTCATCAGACCATATTCGACCGCGCCCATAGCAGGTGTCGCCAGTGGTGTCATGCGCACAAACCATTGCTTGGAAATCAGAGGCTCAACCACGGTATCACAGCGCTGGCAATAGCCGAGGGGCACCATATACTCTTCGATCTTGACGATCAGGCCCAGCTGCTGCAATTCCTCTACCAGGTTCTTACGCGCCTCAAAGCGATCTTGCCCGGCATAAGGACCGGCTTCCTCGGTCATCTTTGCATCAAAGCCGATTACCTGCACTCGCGGCAGATTGTGACGCATGCCAATCTCAAAGTCGGTCGGATCATGCGCGGGCGTCACCTTGACTGCGCCAGTACCAAAGTTGGCATCGACCGCTTCATCCGCGATAATCGGAATCTCGCGCCCAATCACAGGAAGAATGGCGATACGCCCGACCATATCTGTGTAGCGCGTATCCCTGGGATTGACTGCCACAGCCGTATCACCCAGGATGGTTTCAGGGCGAGTGGTGGCAACGCTGATATATTCCGTCTGCTCTTCACCGGGCAACGGCTTCAAGGGATAGCGCACAAAGGTCAGCGTTCCCAGCGTATCAACGTGGTTGACTTCCAGGTCGGAGAGCGCGCTCATACAGCGCGGACACCAGTTGATAATGCGCTCGCCTCGATAAATTAGCCCTTCTTCATACAGGCGCACAAACACTTCGCGTACAGCCTTTGACAACCCCTCGTCCAGGGTGAAGCGTTCGCGCGACCAGTCGCACGAGGCGCCCAGGCGCCGGTGTTGATCTTGAATGCGGCTCTTATAGCGGTTCACCCACTGCCAGACGCGTTCCAGGAAGGCCTCGCGCCCGATAGTGTGGCGGTCGGTTCCTTCTGTTGCCAGCAGGCGCTCCACTACGGTCTGCGTCGCGATACCGGCATGATCTTCTCCCGGCACCCAAAGCGTATCATCGCCCTTCATACGGTGATAGCGAATCAGGATATCTTCGATGGTGGCGGTTATGGCATGCCCCAGGTGCAGCGCACCCGTAACATTCGGAGGCGGCATGCTAATGACAAAGGTCGGCTTTGTGATGTCGCCACTAGGTTTAAAGTAGCCGCCCTCTTCCCAGAAACGATACCATTTAGCTTCCACCGCCTGCGGCTCATAGGTCTTCGGCAACGATGTGATTGCCTCTTTTTCCCGTTCGATCATTTCCCTCTCCTGGACGCGACCTATCGCGTTGCTTATATATATCTAAACAAAAAGCCCTTCCCGTCAAGGACGAGAGAGGGCGTAATATACTCGTGGTACCACCTTGTTTCGATCACTCGCTCCATGCTAGTGATCCTCAAGCGGCGCGTTAACGGGCGCTCCCGTCATAAAAGACTCCCAGGCGACTTTCGGTGCGTCTGTTCCGAGGAAGATTCGCAGCCTGTTGATCTTCCCTCTCTTCACGGAGTTCGCGCCTACTCCTCCTGCTCAACGTCACATATTCAGTTGCATTGGTTATACTCTAACGAGTTTATTCGCCTTTGTCAAGCATCTCGAAGAGCTGGCATCCAGCGGGCATGAATAACCGGCCCCTACAGCCCAAACGCATACGGTAACAAATCGGCTACAGAGAAATCTTGCTCGACGCCGTCGATATAGATCACAGCATTGGGTGCAAGATCAGCCAGCCATTGACGGCAAGCACCGCAGGGCATGCGTTCAGCGATGCCTGCCTGCGGTGGAACATCGATGCAGGCTACCGCCACCTGGGTAACCGGCCCTGCACCGCTGGAAATGGCCGCGGCTAAAGCCGAACGTTCGGCGCACAACGTCAATCCATAGCTCGATATCTCGATATTGACGCCGGTGTAGATGCTGCCACCGGCAACAAGGGCTGCGCCCACGTGAAAGTGTGAGTAGGGACAATATGCGTGCTGTGCCACTTCACGCGCCAGATGTAACAATTCTTCTCGTGGAATCACGTAACAGTCCTCCAATTTTAATGCTATGCTCATCCTCTATTAAAGAGCGAGAATGAGCCGATACTCTATTGTGAAGGTGAAAATTTTCGAGGGCGACCCTCGCGGTTGCCCTACAATGAACGATTTGCCTGGTAACTATAGCCCAAATTGTACCATGATGTTACTGCCTGGAACTCATCCCGTTACTAGCAATGAGACGAACTTTATCAAGTAGAGGGCCTGCACTTGTCGGGGTACATAGCGAACCTTTTGCTAGCCAGCCTGCCAACGGACTTCGTCCAGGTTCCTTATCCAGCTTGCCAACGAGACGATTACCTCTCCCCCGGAGAGGGTGGTCTCTAGCCTACGGCTCAGGCAAGCTGAAAGGAAGACGCTTCGCGTCAGGCTGACTGCAAGGAACGTAAGGGGACTTGTAAAGCAGGTCTTGTAGGAGGAAACACGAGTGAAAATCATGGTGGCGGATGACGACCGCGACATGGTTGATATGCTGAGCTACTGGCTCAAGGGACACGGATACGATGTCGTGCGCGCATTCGATGGCGAACAGGCCATTAAACGCTGGCGCGAAACATTGCCGGATCTCGTAATCCTTGACGTTCAGATGCCCAAACTCGATGGCTTCGAGGTATGTCGCCAGATGCGGAGTGAAACCAATTCAATGGTCTTGATCCTGACCGCACATGATCGTGAAGATGATGAGATACGTGGATTGGAGATGGGGGCCGACGATTATCTGCGTAAACCGTTCAGTCCCAGGCAATTACTCGCGCGCATTAAAGCGATTATGCGCCGTTCAACCAGTTCAAAAGGTTCCTCCGGCTCCTCAGCGGTTACGGTTGGGCCTGTCACCCTGGATGCTATGCGTCATGAAGTGACCAGAGATGGCACGAAAGTACGGTTAACTCCGACCGAAAGCCGTCTGCTGCACCTGCTCATTACTCACACCGGGCAGGTCTTGACAACCGATATGATCATCGAGCGCGTCTGGGGATACGATGAAGCTGGTGATTCTGGACTGGTGACGACTCATATTCGACACCTGCGCCAGAAAGTTGAACCTGATGCCAACAGTCCACAATATATTATGACCGTTCCCGGGGTTGGATATACTTTCACGGCTCCTGTTACCGTTGAATCGTAAGTTATTTCCCTCGTCATATAAACAACGCGCCTTTCAGGGCGACCGCAATGGCCGCCCCTACAATACACGCGTAAAACAGGCGGACGGCGCATTCGTGTATTGTACGGGCGACCCTTGCGGTCGCCCTGGTAATATGGTAATACATGAAAGCTCTCTCTTCTTAACCACTTCTTCCCATTCTTAACCATAACACAACAGACTTTTCATGCTGTCGCTATCCTTTACACAATATAATCAGTTTCAGTTTATAGTAAACGGGGAGAAGTACTCATTAGGAACGCTCATGCAAGGCGAAGGAAGAGGAATATCCACCACGGAGCTTTTCTCAATTAATAGTCCGGCAGCCGAAAGATGCAATTGCCCACCGCTTTCTTCATTGCATCGCGAGTTCAGGCCTGATCAGGACGAAGCAGGTGAATTCATTCCGGTGACA
>VBHV01000058.1:0-5184 GCA_005881995.1 Chloroflexota bacterium
CCTTGACATACAGTTAATCCTACTGTACCATTGTAGTATTAAATTGTATGACAAATGGGGCAAGATGGCAAAGATATCTACCTCGTCACCACGGCAAAGTCTCTATAAACAGATTGTTCGGCAGATCGGTTTGAGTATTATGAGCAACAAATTCAAACCCGGCGACGTTCTGTTGAACGAGCCTGAACTAAGCCTCCAATTAAATGTCAGCAGGTCCGTCCTGCGCGAAGCCCTGAAAATGCTTGGAGCGAAAGGACTTGTAGCATTTCGTCCAAGAACCGGCACACGAGTACGTCCTCGCAGCGACTGGAATCTCCTAGATCCCGACGTGATTGCCTGGCAGGGCGAAGTCGGTTTTGAACCGTCATTTCTCCTGGAAATATGTGAAATTCGCCTGATGCTTGAACCCCTTACTGCCCGATTCGCGGCAACACGTGGTACCGCCGAAGAGCTGGCTTTCATTAAGGATTGTTGCCAGCAAATGCAGGACGTAGTTGATTCTACCGGGGATTACATTATCGCGGATTTAGCGTTTCACAATGCAATCTGTATAGCTGCTCATAACGAGCTTTTGCAAAGAATTATGGGTACGCTAGGCCCACCGCTGCGTGCCAGTCGCGTTGTCACCTCACGAGTTCCCAGGGCAAATGTGGAGGCAATGCCTCTCCATTGGTCAATTACCGGGGCTATTTGCAATCGCGACGAGCAGGCAGCAGAAGAGTCCATGCGGCAGTTGGTTCTATCAACAACCCAGGACATCCAGCGCGCGCTGGATGCTCTATAGGGAGAAAGGAGCAAAGCTAGCGGATAACCTATTGCTAATTTCCTCATCGGCTCTCTTGGTGGACGCGATAAATTCTTGATACCCGGCTTGCCAACGATGCTACGGGTTGAAAGTCATCCTGTCAAGGATGCTGCGCGTCTAGCTACGCTCAGGCAAGCTGAAAGGTGGTATCGCATCCCTACGACAGTGACACACGTAATTGGAGGGTAATCTCATGAAAGAAACAAACGACACACCTGGCTCCCTGGAAATGCGACTCAGGCGGCGCAGCCTGTTCAAGGGCGCTGCGCTCGGTGCCGCAGGTCTTTCTTTGCCGTCATTGCTAGCTGCGTGCGGAGGTAGTAGCAATACCACAACTACTACTACGCAGACTGAGGGGATGTTCCCCGGCCACCCTCAGTGGAACTTCGTATTCGTCAACCATGTCACAACTAATCCTTTCTTCGTCCCTACCACGTATGCCCTCGCGGACGCAACTTCGCTCCTGGGGTGTAAATACCAGTGGACGGGTTCGCAGACCAGTAACGTCTCCGAAATGGTGAATGCGTTCAACGCCGCCGTTGCAGCTAAAGCCGATGGCATTGGGGTTGCTATCGTTGATCCTACAGCCTTCAACGACCCGGTGAAGGCTGCTCTGAGCGCGGGTATACCCGTTGTGTCTTACAATGCCGATGCACCGGCAAGCAGCAACAATGCCCGCCTGGCCTACATTGGACAGGATCTCTTCGCATCCGGTGTAGAGGTAGGTAAGCGCATCGCCTCGCTTGTCCCATCGGGTAACATTGTAGGGTTTATCGCAACACCGGGTTCGCTGAACATCCAGCCGCGTATCGATGGCATCAAATCCGTCCTGTCTGCCATGCCGGGGATCAACTTCGTCGAGGTGGCTACAGGTGCAGCGGTTAACGATGAACTCTCCGCGATCGAGGCTTACTACCTGGGCCATAAGAATCTCAAAGGGATGGTCGCGGTTGATGCCGGTAGTACGCAGGGTGTAGCCGAGATCATGGACAAATATGGATTGGCAGCCAAGGGAGTACATGCCGGGGGCTATGACCTGCTGCCGAAGACACTCCAGGAGATTCAGAGTGGAAATCTTGACTTCACTATCGACCAGCAGCCTTATCTCCAGGGTTTCCATCCAGTCGTCCAGCTCTTCCTGTACAAGCTGTCAGGGGGACTCCAGCAGCCTTCGAACACGAATACCGGACTGCTCTTCGTCACGAAGGGCAATGTAGCCCCTTATCTGAATACCCAGACGCGCTTTGAGGGAAGTTCCGACAAGGAACAGCTGGTTTCACCGTCCCACTAAGCATATTGGAACTGGGACAAGTTGCTTGAAGGTGTCCTTTCAGGTGTGGCATACTACCTGTATGGACACCTCCATGTCACATAATGAGCATTTGAAAGGCGGTAAATGAATGGCCGAGAACACTGTTTCGGGTACCACCGCCCCACAAACTGAGCCGGAATCGCCACAGCAGGCGCAGGGCAGGCAAAGCTTTTGGTCCACTCTGGTCCATTTCTTTTTAAGAAGACGCGAGGCCAGTATAGTAATCATTGCCATTGCACTCCTCATCTATTTCCAATCCGCTAACTCGGATTTCCTCTCAACAGAGAGCGTCCGCACACTCTTTCAATACTTCGCAGCGACGGCTATCATCGCGGCCGGCGAAGTCATGCTGCTGATCTGCGGCGAAATCGATCTCTCGGTTGGCCAGGTCTTTGCGCTGGCTCCTTTCATCATGTATTTTGCCTACCAGGATGGGCTACCAATCTGGGTGGGTATCATTCTCGGTCTGCTCGTCAGCGCCCTCGTTGGACTGCTGAACGGCTTAATCACGGTGTTCCTACGGGTTCCCTCCTTCATCACCACGCTGGGAACGCTCTTCCTCTTGAACGGGATCAACCTGACAATTTCCAATGCGTTCCCCGTCCTCACGCCCCAATTGGGTACCTTCAACGAGGTAATGGGACACGGCGGTTATTCAGAGATCATCTGGGCTGTGGTCATTGTGATCGTGATGCAGATTATCCTGAGCTATACACGCTGGGGGCTATACACCGTCGCGGCTGGGGGAAATCTGCTTGGGGCCAGCGAGACTGGAGTCAACGTCAGGGCGATTAAGCTGAGGAACTTTATGCTGACCAGCGTGTTTGGCGGCTTCGCAGGCATCCTGGAGGCTTTCCGTATTCAATCCATCGATCCACTAGCAGGGGGCACCGCTATCATGTTCGCGGCAGTGGCGGGAGCCGTAATCGGGGGCACCGCGCTCGCAGGTGGTTCAGGCACAATCGTGGGCGCTCTCCTGGGTACGCTGGTTATCTCCATTATTAAGGATGGCCTCACCTTCATAGGAGTCAACGCTAACACCTTTGACCTGATTCTGGGCGCTGCCATCCTGGTCGCGATGATCGTGAATGTTCGTCTTCAGGTATTGCGAGAGGCAGGTCGACAATGACAGAGACACCCACGACAGAAGCTATAGATACAGAAGTAGCGGACGTAGTAAGCATGGAACACATCGTCAAGCGTTTCGGTGCAGTGACAGCCCTGCGCGATGTGAGCTTGCATTTGAAACAGGGGGAGATACTGGGCCTCCTGGGTGACAATGGGGCCGGCAAGTCAACCCTCATCAAGATTCTCACGGGTTTCCAGCAGCCGGATGACGGCCAGATTTTCATCAACGGGAAGGAGGTCAAACTCCGTTCGGTATCCTATGCCCGCTCGCTCGGCATCGAGACGGTGTATCAAGACCTGGCGCTCGTCAATGAACTCAGCGTGTATCACAACATGTTCCTCAAGCGAGAAGTGATGCGAAGCCCTTTGCCTTTCCTCAACAACAGGAGTATGCGCGAGAAGGCTGCTGAATCCCTCAAGAGGATAGGGGTCAATATCCCCTCGGTTGATACCGAAGTTGCTAAGCTCTCCGGTGGCCAGCGACAGGCTATCGCCATCGCACGAGCTGTTTACTCAAATGCTAAAATTCTCTTGCTGGATGAGCCGCTCGCGGCAATGGGCGCGAAAGAAGGCATTCTCATTCTCGAACTCATACGCAACCTGAAAGCGATGGGAGAGGTCTCGATTATCATGATCGCGCACAACTATGCCCAGGTGCTCGAAATCTGCGACCGGATCAACATGCTCCAGCACGGCACCATCACCCTGGATAAGCTTACCAAAGACACATCTTTGGAAGAACTGAACGAACTGGTGATGCGCGAGTACCGGATTGGGGCGGCGAGTTCTCATCAGTAGCTCCAGTCAGGTTACTACTATAATAGTGCGCGTAGATGTGCTTCATTAGGGTTCGTTTTAGTTCTCTCACTTCGATGCACATGGTAGTGGTATCAGCGATGTTGGCACGCCCAATCTCCTTATACCACTCTATGAATGCCCGTGTTTGTGGCTGTTCTTCTATGACTCGTATAATTACGTAGTGCCTCAAGATAGTTGTTTGTAAAATGTAAAAACTCTTACCTCAACTAAGGAGGACAACTTATGGAAGACAACGAAGTCACTAACAGGAAGTTCACCAGGCGCGGCTTCCTGGGTGGAGCTGTCATTAGTGGCACTGCGCTCTCGCTCTCCTCGACCCTGGGAACTGCACTCCCAGCGTATGCGAGCAGGGCCAACCCGACCGGTGACGGGTCGGAAGAGTCCTTGCCTTCGGGACGCCAGTTTGAGATTCGCCGTGGAGACAAGCGCGCGGTCATCACTGAAGTTGGAGCGGGGCTGCGCGTCTTCGAAGTCGGCGGGCGCGAGTTCCTCTTCACCTATGGCCAGAACGAGATGTCCATGTTCTCAGAGGGGCAGGTGCTGATTCCATTCCCTAACCGCATCGATCATGGAATGTATGTGTTCAATGGCGTGACGGAGCAGTTGCCATTGAGCGAACCCGCAAGGCAGAACGCCATCCACGGGCTTACCCGTTGGATGAACTGGAGCGCGGTCAGTCACGGGGATGACCTCCTCGTCATGTCCCTCGTACTGCACGCTCAGGATGGCTATCCGTTCGTGCTGAGGCTGCGAGAGACCTATGAGCTGACATCCGAAGGACTCAGGGTACAGACAGAGGCACGCAATATAGGGGCGACGTCGTTACCTTACGGGCATGGCCACCATCCGTACCTCACCGTCGGTACGGACTTGATCAATCCTGATATTTTGCAGCTCCCCGCTCAGTCGTATTTTCTCACGAACGATCGACTCATACCTCTCCCGCCTCCTGTGAGCGTAGCTGGCACACCATTCGATTTCCGCACGGCTCATGCCATTGACGGTGTCCAGATGGATACTGGCTTCACAGACCTGATCTTCGACAAGGATGGCTTTGCGCGTGTCACGCTGTCTGCACCGGGAGGGAATCCCCGCGTCACGGTGTTTATGGACTCCAATC
>VBHV01000058.1:5229-9610 GCA_005881995.1 Chloroflexota bacterium
ATGTGCTCCAGCCTGGAGAATCGTTCACCACCGTCTGGGGAATCGCAGTGTCGATTTAGTTTGCCAGGAGAGAGTGTTCGGGTCTGCGCGTCCCGCGCTGCTCTCCCCGAACCCGTACATGCGCACCAGCTGTTTGAGGTCTTACGATGAGCGAGGTAGAGCATTTTCTGGCTGCTAAAAATAAATTGGGGGAAGGCCCTGTATGGAATCCGGCAGAGCAGGCATTGTACTGGGTTGATATTGAAAGCCACTGCTTTCACCGCTTGTATCCAACCACTGGCGCCCATGAAGTATTTTCTGTCGGTTTACCGGTAGGAGTTCTGGCTTTGCGAGCCGCCGGTGGTCTAATCATGGCGACAAAGCGCGGCTTTGCTTTTTGGGACTCGCAAAAGGGCCTCCATTTTATTGCGGATCCAGAAGCAGATAAACCTCATACACGCTTTAACGATGGAGCAGTTGACTGCCAGGGGCGTTTTTGGGCAGGAACGATGTGCGATCCCCCTGAGTCCTGTGACGAGCCTGGCGGATGTCTTTACCGCCTTGATGCTGATGCGTCCATTCATACCATGGAAACAGGACTGACGATATCGAATGGGATCGGCTGGAGTCCTGATCACAAACTTATGTACCTCACCGACACACCCCGGCATATGATTTACGTCTACGATTTTGATGCAGCGACAGGCGCCATCGCAAATCGAAGGCCCTTTATTCATACTCCCGAGGATGAGGGCGTGCCAGATGGTCTTGCGGTTGATAGCCAGGGCTTCATCTGGAGCGCGCGTTGGGGTGGGTGGAAGATTACTCGCTATGATCCTACCGGGAAAGCGGAACGAGAAATCCACTTGCCTGTACAATACCCTACCAGTTGTGCGTTTGGAGGGGAACACTTAGATGAGCTTTATATTACCTCCGCCTGGACTGCACTGACCGAGGGACAAAAGCAGCAGCAACCATACGCAGGTGACCTTTTCCGGGTAAAGATGGACATTCAAGGGCTGGAACAGCCAAAATTTGCCGGATGAAGTTGTTTCACTGGAAGGCATACCCATGAGAGCGCTACAAATTATAGCTCCTGGTCAGGCAGGTCTGATTGAACTGGAGAAGCCAACCATCGGGCCAGAGGATGTGCTAATCCGTTCGCACGCAGTAGGCATATGTGGCAGCGATGTAGAACTGTACCGGGGCATCCGACCAGCAGGCTTTTATCACTATCCGATCATTCCTGGTCATGAGTGGGCCGGTGAGATCGTTGCCGTCGGTGAGCGCGTGCGCACACTCTCACCGGGAGAGAAAGTGGTATCAGAAGGTTTTCTGTTCTGCGGCACCTGCCGTAACTGTCGAACCGGCCTGACCAACCTGTGTGAGGCGGGTTACGACGAGATCGGCTTCACGCGAACTGGCGGATTGGCCGAGTATGTCGCGGTTCCGGCTCGGCTGGTGCATACGCTGCCAGACACGTGTTCGCTCGATGAAGCCGCGCTCCTGGAGCCTACCGCGGTAGTGGCGCAGGCCTTTCTACGGGTTCCTCCACAGGCGGGGATTACAGTAGCCGTAGTGGGAGACGGTAATATAGGCTTGCTGGCCGTGCAGGTAGCACGGCTATTCAGTCCTGCTTTCATCGTGCTTATGGGGTCTCGGGATGAGCGATTGGAAATGGCCCGTCACCTGGGCGCTACGCATACCATCAATATAAGGCAGAGCAACCCCGAAGCGTTGATACAGTCGTTAACCGGGGGCAGAGGAGTGGACCTGGTATTCGAGGGCGGTACGCGTCCAGAAGGAGTCGAAACTGCCATCCGCCTGGCCCGACGGGGAGGCACAGTGTTGTTGGAGGGCATTGCAGGTTCGGCAGCGCGCCTGAGTCTGGAGAGCGATATCTTTGTACTCAAGCATCTGGCGGTGTTCGGGATTTTTGGAGCCAGTTCTGCTGCCTGGACCTACGCGGTACAGATCTTCAACTCTGGCCTCTTGAACCTTGCCCCGCTCATCACGCATCGCTTTGCGCTGGCCGACTACCAGGCCGCACTAGACACGTTGATCGGTCGTCAATCAAAGACACTCAAAGTTCTGCTGACCCATGACCCATCGGCAATGTAGGGTCTAAATCAAACATAGGTTGAACCAGAATAATATGTTACTCTGGTTCAACCTATGTTTGATTCACTGCTGCAAACCGCTCACTACACGCGCATACTTCTCGGCGAGCGCCTGGGCCTGCTCGCTGGAGACGGACTCCGCCACGACGTGGAAGAGGGGGCGATCAGCGTCGGGCAGCACCAGCACCCATTCTTTGCCAAGGTCGATCTTGATGCCGTCTATGGGCTTGGCGCGACGTTCGCGGTACTGCTCGCTCAGGATTCGCATCACTTTGCCCTTGTGTTCCCAGGGGCAGTTGACGGTTGTGCGGCTCAGGTAGTAGGCCGGGAGGTCATCGACCACTTCCGAGAGGCGCATGTCGAAGGTCGCCAGCAGTTCCAGCAGTTTGACGATTGCCAGCATGCCATCAAAGGCAGGTTGCAAGGCGGGGAATACGAAGCCGCCAACGCCGTCACCGACCAGCACCACTCCTTCGCGACTGGCGGCAGTCATCATGGCCTGCGCCAGCACTTTGGTATGCATGATCGTTCCGTCGTACCGCCTGGCGATGTGCTGTAGAGCGCTTGGAGCTGAGACAGGCGCGGCAACTGTACCATTGCGGTGCTTGCGCAGCAGCAGGCTAGTCATCACCGCCAGCATCTTCATGCCATCCAGCACGCGGCCCCGGTCATCTACCACCGAGATACGCTCGCCGCCGGGATCGATACGAATTCCCAGATCGTCGTTTAAGGTCGCGGTAATCGTGGCGAGCCGCTGCATATCTTTCTCGATTTCTTCGAGAGGGCGCGCGATACGTGTTTCCTCCTGATTGGTGTTCAGCACAATCACTTCGCAGCCCAGACGATTGAAGATACCGGGCAGCAGTTGCAGGGTGCTGCCATTAGCGTAGTCCATCACGATCCGGAATTTACGGTGCTGGATCAGCGGAACGTCAACGATTTTCATCATGCCATCGAGGTAACGGTTAATGACATTCGCGTTTTCCAGGACTTCAATCGACCCCAGGTCGTCCAGGTAGACACGGCGGAAGTCTTCGCGGAAGAAGAGATTTTCGATCTTGCGCTCGGTGGTTTTGTTGATGTCCGTGCCATTCTGATCAAAGAACTTGATATCCACAACCCGTTGATCGTGCGGGGATAGGCGCACATTCACACCGCCAATGGCATCCGTGTTGCGCACAAAGTAACGAGCCACCGGAATGGGTACCTGGTTGATATCTTCAACATTGACGCCGGCCGAAGGCAGGCCCGCGATCACTGCGCGTTTAATCATGCGCGACGTGCGATGCGAGGAGTCGCGATTGATGCAGACGATGGAGCCCTTTGGAAGTATAGCGCCGTAGGCTGCGCCGAGTTTAGCAGCAAATTCAGGCGTCAGATCGACATTTACCAGGCCTGTCACTCCGAAACGGCTAAACAGGCCGCGTTTGCCTTGCGATCCCCAGATGATGCTGGTATTGATGACTGCCCCTGCCTCAATCTCTTTATCGGGCCAGATTTTGACGTTGGGTTGAACAATGGCCCCTTCTTGCACGATGGAGTTATCGCCAATCACCGAGCCTTCGAACATGACCGCTTTGCTTTTGATGCTGGTCGAAGAGCCGACAATCGCCCCGCGCAGCTCCGAGCGTTCGCCGGTGAATGAGTTGTTCCATACAATGCTGCGATCAACCTGGGCGCGCTCATCGATAATCGAATACTGGCCGATGGTGCTCGGACCATGAATAATGCTGCCCGATTTCACCTTGCAATCCTGGGCCAGGTAGATGGGGCCATATAACTGCGCGTCCGGCTCAATCTGCACCCCCTCCTCACACCATATATTGCCGCCAATGTTCTTCGCGGGTATATCCACGTCCACGCGATTCTGCAAAGCGTCAGCATTGGCGCGCATATACTCGCTGAGGTTACCGACATCACACCAGTAGCCGTTGGCCACGTAGCCGTAAATGGGATCACCTTTCCTCAGCATGTACGGAAACAGTTCCTGGCTGAAATCGTAGGGCTTCTCCTTCTCGAAGTACGCGAAAATTTGGGGGTCAAGCATATAGATACCCGTATTGATGGTGTCACTGAAGACCTCGCCCCAGCTTGGCTTCTCCAGGAACTGGGTAATATGGCCTTCCTCGTTGGTGATAATGACCCCATACTCCAGCGGATTGGGCATATGCGCCAGTGTCAGGGTGGCCAGCGCTTTCTTCTCCTGGTGATATTTGATAATATCGGTCAGGTTATAATCAGTCAGCGCATCGCCACTGATCACCAGAAATGGCTCGGTCAAC
>VBHV01000712.1 GCA_005881995.1 Chloroflexota bacterium
CGCACGGCATGCTGATTATGGGCTTTGTGGGACAGATGTTGAGCGATTATGTCGGGCCAAGCGCGCTGCGCAAGTTCGGGGTGCGTTTCAAAGGCATGACGCGCATCAACGATGTAATTACCTGTACGGGCACGATCACCGAAAAATATGAAACGAACGGCGAAGGATTCATCGCCGGAAAAGTGCAGGCCGCCGATCAAAACGGCGATGTGAAGGTCACGGGTACCTTTGTGGCGGCGGTGCCGCATCGCGCGTAAAGACAATACAGAATGGAGAGCGACATATGGGCATGCTTGATGGCAAAGTAGCCATAGTTACAGGTTCCGGGCGCGGTATTGGGGCGGCAACGGCGACACTACTTGGTTCTCAAGGCGCGCTGGTAGTGGTAAGCGATCTCGATCCCACTCCGGCAGAGGAAACTGCCGGAGCTATTCGCAACGCGGGACAGGTTAACTACTCCACCGCGAAGGCGGGCATTACGGGATTGACGAAGACGCTGGCGAAGGAGTGGGGACGCTACAATGTGCAGGTGAATTGCGTGTGCTACGGCTTTATCGAGACGCGCCTGACGGCGGCCAAGGAACAGGCCGAGAAGAT
>VBHV01000713.1:0-1086 GCA_005881995.1 Chloroflexota bacterium
GAAGGCGTCAAAAGGCGTTTCGAGGTGCGCCACCGGGGGCCGCTTGAAATCGATGGAGAAACGCGTGATGTGATCATCATCGATGATTACGCCCATCATCCAACAGCTATCTCTCTCACCCTGGAGGCCGTGCGCAAGCGTTTTCCTGGCCGCCGGCTGGTTCTGGCCTATCAGCCGGACATGTTCACCCGCACAAAGGCTCTGTTCGACGATTTCGTCACCGCTTTTCAAGGCACGGACGTGCTTGTCATGACCGATATCAACCCCGGACGCGAGCAGGATACTGGCCTGGTTCATGCACGTGACCTGGTAGCGGCCATCGCCAAAGGATCTCACTTCGCGCACACTACCGATGAGCAGGTCTTCTACGGCGGTAATCTTCAAAATGTGGAGACCATACTGCGTAAGGCGGTACGCTCAGGGGATGTGGTGATCATTATGGGGTCTGGCACCATCTATACGATCACCAAGCACCTGTTACACGAGTGATTTTATGTCTACTCCAAACGGTCAAAACAGTACTAATAGGTATAGTTTCAATCGTACCAATCAGCCTGGGAAGCTGCTTCTCCGATAGGTCGCACTTGACATTTCACTCGATTTATTTGTATCATTGGTTGAGTAGCACACCTGGCGATGCATGATCGGATAAAGGGAGTCGCCAGTAACCATCCTGGGCTTGTTTTCCACGCAATTTTTAGAGGGGGTCAGTGATGTATTGTGGCTCAGGCTAATCCACATCGTTCTTCCTGGCAAGGCACGCTGCGTGACCTGGCAAATATCGTTGTGACCATCCGCCGCTCCAGAGCGTTTGGCCGCCTCACGCTCCGCAATGAAGATCGCCTCGGTGTAGCGCATCTCTACTTTCACGCGGGGAAACTGGTACACATTATCAGCAATTGCGGGGATGCCAATGCTACGCTGCGTGATCTTCAAGGCTGGACACGCGCAATCATGCGTTTTGAGCGCGGCGCACCCTCAACCGGTGAGACGATTACCGAGGAGCAGGAACAGGCCTTTGATGCGATGATCTTGCATTTGCAAAGACGTGGGATCGTTGCCGCACCCAGGACCCCCCGTGTTGTC
>VBHV01000713.1:1106-1307 GCA_005881995.1 Chloroflexota bacterium
TGCTGGTCGAGGGCACTCGCCGTGTATCGATGGCCGTCGCGCACCTCATCGGCCCCGTAGAAGCCATGAACGTACTGCGCGACATTCTCGACGATTGCTCCTCCACATTTCCAGCTTTCGCTTCGCTACAAATCGCCCCTACAGGCTACCTGCAAGTAACCGATATCTCAAAATTTGACCGTATCCCTCGTGGAGAACTCC
>VBHV01000059.1 GCA_005881995.1 Chloroflexota bacterium
CCACCGGCGGCTTCATCGAGCATGTGCTAACGCAAGGACCAGAGATCGTGCACCGCTACATTGAGGAGTGCCGCAACGTGGGCTTCGACATTCTCGAAATCTCAAGCGGCTTTATCACCTTTCCGGTCGATGACTGGCTGCGCCTGGTTGAGAAGGTACAGAGCTCTGGACTCAAGGCCAAGCCGGAGGTCGGTATCCAGTTTGGCGCGGGCGGGGCCAGCGCCGCCGAGGAGCTTGAGTCAGAGGGCACGCGCGATGTGGATTGGGCTATCGGGCAGGCCAGGAGGTTTCTAGACGCGGGGGCCTACATGATCATGATCGAGTCCGAGGGCATCACCGAAAATGTAAAAACGTGGCGCACCGACGCGGCAGCTAAAATCATTGGCGCTTTGGGGTTGGAGAAGGTGATGTTCGAGGCCGCCGACCCGGAGGTCTTCGCCTGGTACATCAAGAATTACGGCCCCGAGGTCAACGTTTTTGTTGACCACAGCCAGATTGTCCAGCTCGAATGCCTGCGCGCGGGCATATGGGGCACCAAGAGCCTGTGGGGGCGTGTACTGACATACAAGGGGTAGAACCGCAAGAGATAGAGAGACGTGCTATCTCATAGGACGACTGGATTCTTCTCCTTCCGCAGCGAGTTCATCACCTTCTGGTTCAGGTGTAGGTGATCCTGCACTAACTCGGGTGGTGTCAGCGCCATCCATTGGTTCAGCGACAGGTCGGCATAGTGATCGCTCTTGAACACTTCCAGGAAGCGTAGCAGCGTGTTGCCAGTATTCTCGATGTAGTGACCCATGGCGAATGGCACGTAGCCCACGTCGCCTGCCTGGTAATCGAAGGTGCGAGCCTTGCCATCGGAGGCGAACACGGTCATGCGCCCGTTGCCTTCGATGTAATACTGCCACTCATCGTTATTCGGGTGCCAGTGCAGCTCTCGCATTCCACCCGGCTCGACCTCCACTAACGCCGCCGCGATGGTCGTGGATACCGGGAAGTTGGTAGAGTCGGTGATGCGCACGCTGCCAGCCCTGGTGCGAATCGGCCCTTGCGCCAGCATATGATGACTGAAACTCCTCGGCACGAGGCCGTTGGGGCTGGCGACTCTATCGGACGATAGCGGGCCGGGCACCTTGCTCTGGAAGATATAGCGCTCATACGATGGGAGGTCGGCAAAGTCGCTTTCTGCTACGCCGAAGTTTTTCGCAAGCACCTCTTTCGGGGTGTGCGCAAACCAGTCACTGATCAGGAAGGTGGAATTCTCGGAAAAGTTGCCATTATCGAACACCAGCAAGAATTCGCAGCCCTCCTCCAATCCCTGGATCGAATGCGGTATACCCGCAGGGAAGTACCACAGATCGCCTTCGCCAACATCATCCACGAAGTTGCGCCCATCCTGGTCGACCGCGGTGATGCGCGCACCACCGTTGAGCATGAAAGACCACTCGGCTTCCTTGTGCCAATGCAACTCGCGCACACCGCCAGGAGTCAGGCGCATATTCACGCCGGCGAGCGTGGTCGCGATCGGCAGTTCACGCGCCGTCACCTCCCGCGCCCAGCCGCCTTCACTGAGCCGGTTGTGCGCGTTGGCAAACGAGAACTTCAGGTTGGGGAGCGTGCCGTGATCAGTACTGGGTGGAGTTAGCATACTCGGGTTCTGCCGGTCCAGCAGCACGTTGCGCGGGCCGGGATCGGTCGCCCCGATGCCGTCCCTCATCGGCTGTGGCACCTGCCTGGTCGCTGTAGCATGATCCTGAGATAGTTGTTCCATGACCACCCTCCTTGAAAGCTACTTGTTAGGGTCAAGGACGACTTTGATATACCCATCAATGCGCTGATCGAATTTTTTGAAGGCATCCGGCGCTTGCGAAAGTGGCAATCGATGTGAAACGACCTGGCTCGGCTTAGCCCGACCGGCAATGATCATATCGCGCAACTGTGTATTGTAGCGTTCATCATTATCCCGCCCCATACCGACGGCTACACTTTTTTTGAACAACGTTTGCCAGGGAACGGTGAGATCACCACGCTTTTCAATCTCACCAACCGGTTTCGCATCGTTGGGTAGGAAAACGCCGGCAATACCGAGACGTCCATTCGGGTTGATCAGACGAGCAAGATCATGTATGACCTGGTCGGGCTTCTCGCGGTTGGGATTGGCGCGATCACGGGCCTGGAAACCAATGGCATCGATGCCGCAGTTTACCCCGCTCATGCTATCTTCACCTCTCCACGTTGCCCCGGCGCTTTTGCGGGCACGACTACGCTGTTCCAGAATTTGTTCAACCGGGTCACCAACGCGAAAGTCAATGGGAATGGCCCCAAGCTCACCTGCCTTCTCGAGCCGCTCAGGGATATAGTCCACTACATAGACTTCGCCCGCCCCGCGCAGGAATGAAGAGTAAGCGGCAAGCAGCCCGATTGCGCCAGCTCCGAAGATGGCCACGCTATCTCCAATCGAAACCTGGGCAAGCTCAGTGGCATGATATCCCGAAGGAAAAGCATCAGCCAGGAGGACAAAGTCATGTTCCCACTCATCACCTGGCTCTCCCGGCAGGCGCAGGCAGTTCGCGTCGGCAAATGGAATACGCACCAGTTCCGTCTGAGTACCCCGATAGCTTCCCATACCAGGATAGCCATAGGCGGCCCCTGCCGAGCCTGGATTGGTCATCAGGCAGGAAGCGCTGTAGCCCCGCACACAGTTGTAGCAGAAACCACAGCAGATATGCGTGGGAACGACGACGCGATCCCCTTTCTTGATGGAGGCAACGGCGGAACTCACCTCTTCCACAACGCCCAACCGCTCGTGGCCAATCACCAATCCATTGACCTCGCCCATCCGTCCCTCGTAGATATGCAGATCGGTGCCACAGATGGCGGTAGAGGTCACGCGCATCAGGACATCTGTTGCGGCCTCGATGCGGGCGTCCTCGACGCTTTCGATATCGACCGTCATGTCACCTCGCCAAACCACTGCTTTCATAGCATGCTCTCCTCCAGCTTCTGTAAATTTTCCAATCCCTTAATGAGACGTGTGCCGAAAACAAAGGGTTTCATGAGGATCGGGCTGAGATGCCATCCCGAAAGTTATATCACGACGAGTTCCATCGACTCACCGAGGAGAAAAGCGACTAACGAGATACAATCTCTCCTCAAAAGCACAACCTGGCCGAAAGTGCCTGCTCCGTGATACGCTGGAAGGACTTGTAGGTGATCCAATCCGAATGAGTGAATGTACCGCAGGCGCTCGATCACTTTCAGGAAACTGGAGGGTTTGCCCGGCCCTGGTGGCTCACGCAGCCACGCCAAAGGCGTCCGCCGCTCGTCCGTAGGCACGACGAGGAGCGTGTCGAGCTGCTTCCGTTGCTCCTGGGAAAGACCTTGAGTGAGCGTGGTGAACACTTGTTGTTGCGCCCGGCGACGGGTTTCCCACCCCAGCCGTTCCAGGGTTGAGACGGCAGGCAGGATCACATGACGCACGCGCAACTCCTCGATCAGGGCTTCCACCAGTACGATGCCTTGATCGGTACTTAGCGCGATGGGCATTAGCCAGCGCGAGAGATCGCGGTAAGCCTGCATCGTAAAGGGGTGAAATTCAAAAACTCGCTGAATATCGTAGAGGTGCTCACGTCGCGTCGGGTCGCGCGTGGCGTAGTCTGCCAGCACATCCGGGGCTTCCCCGATCTGCTCGGCAAGATAGGTGAGAATGGCAGGAGGCACCTGCTCCTGCGGGTCCCAGGGTCGTCCGGGGAATCTGAGATAGGCGAGCTGCACCGTAAAACCCAGACGGTTCTGTGGACGTCGATGCTGCTCGATCGCGGCAAGGTCCTCTGCTGAAAGCGAGTAGTATCGAGTGATGTCTCGCTCGGAGAAAGAGTCGGGAATCCTTAAGAGCTTGGCCCACTGGTCGGGACTGAGTAGGACGACAACCTTGGCCATACCTTGCTTCCTCTTTCTCTTTAGCCTTGCAAGAGCTGGACCCGCTCTTTGAGTTGTTTGCGGCTCGGCAGGGTATAGCGCGCCGTCGTGGCAATCGCGGGTGCGCCATCTTTGGTCTGGTGTCCTGCGTAGACCGCGATTTCCTCGAGCGACCAGCCAGACTGGCTCGCACGATGGGCGAAGTCGTGACGGAGGTCATGAAAGGTCACATCGGCAATGAGTTGCCATTCCTCGTAGCTTCCCTGACGTTTGAACTGCGCCCAGAGATGCTCAATGCCTCGTTCGGAAAGGTGGTCAGGACGCCC
>VBHV01000060.1 GCA_005881995.1 Chloroflexota bacterium
CGCCTATCCAGAGCATTTTGAACAGCTTTTCGGTACGCCGACGGGGCTGGATTTCCGCCTTGCAGTGCAGATGTACGGTGGTCAGTATCAAAAGGTAGAAACCTGGGAGCAGTTCCGCAAGTTCGTGAGCCGGGGCTTGCATACGGGTGGTTTGCATGTTATCGAGGTTCAGACTGAGCGTGCAAGCAATGTCAAAATGCATCGCCAACTCTGGGAGGTAGTCGGTAAGGCCCTCGACAAACCAGGCGCAGGTATTGGGAATTGAACATGGAGAGAATCTTTGTGCAGGTGAACGGCATACGGCTTGGAGTTGTATGCCAGGGCGGGACCGGGCTTGTCCCCGCCCTGGATGGTGGCCCGACGCTGGTCATGCTGCACGGCTTTACCGGAAGCGCGGCGGGCTGGGGAAGTCACCTGGACACGCTTGCCGCCTATGGTTGGCGAGTAATTGCGCTCGATTTGCCCGGTCATGGTCGATCTGATGCCCCTGGCGATCCGCAACGCTATGCGATTGAGCACTGCCAGCAAGATATCCTGGCAGCACTACAAAGCTCTGGAGTGAGCCAGGGCGAAGCTGTGCTCCTGGGCTATTCGATGGGCGGTCGCATAGCCCTTTATACGGCATTTTCAGGGTTCTTTCGCGCGCTCATCCTGGAGAGCGCTTCACCTGGATTGGAAGACCCTGTCGAACGCGAACAGCGGCGCTCCAGCGACGAAGCGCTGGCCGCGAGCATAGAGCGCGATGGTGTGCAAGCGTTCATTGATCGTTGGGAAAAGCTGCCACTGTTTGCCAGCCAGCGCACACTACCGGCTGAAGCGCGGGAGGCATTACGCAGCCAGCGCTTGCATAATAGGGCTGGCGGATTGGCACAGAGCTTGCGTGGAGTTGGTACGGGAGTCCAGCCATCTCTGCATGCTCGACTCCCCACGTTGCACATACCCGTACTGCTGATTGCCGGTGAGCTTGATACGAAATTCACTGCGATTGCCAGGTCTATGGCCGGGGCCTTGCCACGATCACAATTGCGTATTGTACCCGGCGCCGGTCACGCGGTTCACCTTGAACGACCGGAGAAATTCGCTTCCCTCGTAGGAGATTTTCTCATCCACACTCACACGAACTGCCGGAGGCAGTGAGCAGCCATAGAAGGAGAAAAATATGTTAGTAGCATGGCAGCAAGTTCGCGACTACACGGACATTATTTTTGAAAAAGCCGAGGGCATGGGAAAGATTACCATCAATCGACCCGAAGTGCGCAATGCTTTCCGGCCAGAGACGCTGACGGAATTGATAGACGCCTTCAATGCCTGCCGCGAGGACCCGGAAATTGGCGTGGTCATCCTTACAGGTGCGGGCGACAAGGCATTCTGCTCTGGAGGTGATCAGCGCGTTCGAGGTCATGGCGGGTACGTCGGCGAAGATGGTGTGCCCCGCCTGAACGCCCTCGACTTGCAGAAAGTCATCAAATATCTTCCCAAGCCGGTTATAGCAATGGTCGCAGGCTACGCCATCGGGGGCGGTCATGTGCTGCACCTGCTCTGCGATCTGACCATTGCCGCCGATAATGCCAGGTTTGGACAGACTGGTCCCAGGGTCGGCAGTTTTGATGCCGGCTGGGGAGCTACCTACATGGCGCGCGTCGTTGGTCACAAAAAGGCTCGTGAGATCTGGTATCTCTGTCGACAGTATAGCGCTCAGGAGGCTCTGGATATGGGATTGGTCAATACCGTCGTGCCCTTGGAACGCCTGGAAGAAGAGACTGTACAATGGGCAAAGGAGATACTCCAGAAAAGCCCGCTTGCGCTGCGCTTCCTGAAATCGGCTTTCAACGCGGATACCGATGGCCTTGCAGGTATCCAGGAACTCGCCGGGAATGCAACCATGCTCTACTATATGACCGAAGAGGGTCAGGAGGGGAGAAATGCTTTCCTGGAGAAGCGCGAGCCGGATTTTTCCAGGTTCCCACGCTTGCCTTAGGCGCTCGTGCAGTATGAAAATCGTTGACATTCAGTGGCAGACCGCGCGTGAGGGGATAATTGTACAGATAACTACAGAGTGTGGCATCTCTGGCATTGGAGAGATAGCGCCGCTTCCAGCGTTCGGCGGAGCAAGCCTTGCAGACACCTGCTCACTTCTTCCGGCGCTGGCTGCGCGTCTTCAAGATAAGATGCTTGATGAAGCGCTGGACCTGGTACTCGCCGGGGGCAAAACGGAGGCAGCCTTCGCTTTCTCCGCCCCTGCTTTCTGCGGGCTGGAGATCGCACTGCTCGATGCGATTGGCAAAGTTGAGGGGTGTGGAGTCTGTACGTTACTCTCTCCACCTGGTAATGCGCCGCGAGCAAGCGTGCCGGTCAACGCTGTTATCGGTGCAAGAGCAACGGAGGCCGCGATCGTGGCTGCGCGGGAGGCGAGGAAGAATGGCTATCATTGTGTGAAGCTGAAAGCATTGCCCATTCAGGAAGAGGTCGAGCGTGTAGCGGCGGTGCGTGATGCAATCGGACCGGCCATCCATCTCCGCCTGGATGCCAACGAGGCGTGGAACCTTGAAGAGGCAATCGCTTTCCTCTCTCAGTGTGTCCCATATAATATACAGTACGTTGAGCAGCCCTTGAAAACGCACGACCTTGCAGGCATGCGTGCCCTTCGCCAGGCAGTACCCATCCCAATCGCAGTTGACGAAGCACTGCACAGCCTGGAGAGCGCTCGACTGATCCTTGATAGCGAGGCGGCTGATGTGCTTGTTATCAAGCCCCAGTTTGTCGGGGGACTACGTGTAGGGCAGCAGATTATCCAGGCAGCAGCAGAGCGGGGTGTACGCAGTGTCATTACAAGCACTATCGAGGCTGGTATTGGCCTGACAGCTGCGCTGCACCTCGCCGCTGCATCACCTGCCGTCACGCTTGAGTGTGGCCTCGCGACGCTTCACCTGTTGGTTGATGACCTGCTGGTGAACAACCTTCCTGTCCACGATGGCCTTCTCGCTGTGCCAACCGGCCCTGGCTTAGGAATTGAGCTGGACTGGGAAGCGCTGCGTAGATATAAGCTTTAGAGGTAGCTATTGAACACGTCTAACATCTTTCTACCCGATTGGCTGGCCCGCTGCGCTGAGAACCGACCAGAACATCTGGCAGTACAATGCGACCAGCTGCAATGGAGCTTTGCAGAGCTTGATCGCCAGGCGGCACGGCTGGAACGGCAACTTGCGACTATAGGCATCGAGCAAGGAAATCGTGTGGCCCTGCTTGCCGCCAATGGATTGCCTTATGTAGCATTTGTACACGCGCTGACACGACTTGGAGCTATCCTGGTGCCCCTTAACCTGCGTTTGACGCTTGAAGAGCTATGCTGGCAGGTGCGTGATGTGCATGCTTCGCTGCTTGTCTGCGATGAAAACTATGCAAGCCTGGCAACTGAGATCGGGCTGGCTGTGGCGCAACTGCCTCTTGCCACACTGGCAAATGAGTCGAAGAGGGGCGAAACAGTTTTAAGTGAGCTTGCTGAAAACGATGTTCCCTTGCGCACCTTCATAGATCTCAGCGCGCCACAGGCAATTCCGTACACGTCCGGTACAACTGGCCGGCCAAAGGGAGCACTCATCACCTATGGCATGCAGTGGTGGAATGCCGTTGGCTCAGCGCTCAATCTCGGACACAGCCTCGATGATCGCTGGCTTGCCTGCCTGCCGCTCTACCATATAGGCGGCCTCTCCATCCTGATGCGGAGCGTCATCTACGGTATCAGCGTGGTGGTTCACGAAAAATTTGACCCGGCGACGATTAATCGCAGCATAATGGAGGATAGCATAACCATTATCTCGCTGGTCGCTGTAATGTTGCAACGCATGCTCGCCGATCTTGACGCCAGCTGGGGCGGAGCGCGCTATCCTGCAACGCTGCGCTGTGTACTGCTTGGTGGAGGTCCTGCTCCATATGCGCTGCTTGAAGCATGCGCGCTTCGTGACATTCCGGTTGCACAGACGTATGGTTTGACCGAGGCTTGTTCTCAAGCGGTGACGCTTTCACCTGCGGATGCGCTGCGTAAACTTGGTTCTGCGGGTTGGCCTCTCCCTTCTGTCCAGCTGCGCATTATGGACGATAAGGGGCAGGCACCTCCAGGAGAGCCGGGTGAGATATTCCTGAAAGGGCCGACGATTACGCCTGGCTATGTTGACAGACCAGAGGCGACGGTTCAGGCATTTCAAGATGGCTGGTTCGCTACAGGTGATATTGGCTATCTTGATAAAGATGGCTATCTATTCGTACTTGACCGTCGCGCAGATATGATTATCTCAGGCGGAGAGAATGTGTATCCTGCCGAGATCGAGTCCGTCTTGCAATCGCATCCCGGGGTAAAGGAGGTCGGTGTGTGTGGGCAGGCAGATTCGCAGTGGGGGCAGGTGCCGGTTGCCTTTGTCGTTCCCAAGGCAGGGAGTACGCTTAGCGTCGAGGAGTTGTTGGGCTATACAGCACAAAAACTGGCCCGTTACAAACAGCCACGGGCTATCCACTTCACCAAACGGCTACCGCGTACTTCTTCAGGGAAACTGTTACGACGGGAACTACCTCGATTGCTACAAACACCCGAGGGGTAGCAGGGTTTGTGAATTATTGCCAGAAATGCAATTGGACTGCCCTGACGACCGCGAGGGTCGCCCGTACAATACTAATCTGCTCGTATTACACATTAACGTGTATTGTACGGGCGACCCTCGCGGTCGCCCTGGTAGCACCCGGAATGAAGGTCTACCTCTCACGAGTAGATGTAACCCGGTGCGAATCTACTGGTACCAGTACATTAAGCGGTGAAGGCCTGGTGAACTGACGTGATTTTCATGACTTTTCACCCTTGACTATCGTTTGATGTGGTTCTACCATTAAATATGGTAAGAAGAATAGAGCCGGGAGAGCACCCAATTTGAATGAAACTCAGGCACAAACACATCAGAAAAAAGTGTCCGTCTCATGGAAAAGTTGGGTGAAGACAGCACGCCCCTTTTCACTGACCGCCGCCGTCACTCCCATTCTTGTTGGGACAGCAGTAGCAGCTTACGAGGGCACATTTCATGTCGTGAACTTTCTGGTAACGCTGTGCGCATCATTGTTTCTACAAATAGGCACCAATTACTTCAACGAGTACTTTGATTATCGCTATGGACTTGATAGCCCTGAATCATTGGGTGCTAGCACTGTTATCTTTCGTCACGAAATGACAGCCGCTCAAGTGCTTGCTGGCGGTGTAGGCTGCTTTGCCATTGCCAGCGCTCTTGGCGTTCTACTGATCTATCTCGTCAGCCCTGCTCTCATTCTGTTTGGGTTGGCTGGAATGGCTATTGCCTACTTCTACAGCGCCAGGCCGTTCCAGTTTGCCACTCGTGGGTTGGGTGACATACTGGTCTACCTTGCAATGGGATTCCTGATGACATGGGGAGCATACTACGTACAGATTCCTCGCTGGTCCTGGCTCGCTTTTGCTGCCAGCGTCCCCGTCGGTTTTTTAGTCACGGCCATCCTCAATATGAACAATACGCGCGACTACCAGGACGACCTGGCGGTTCATAAGCGAACGCTGCCTGTGCGTTTCGGTCAGGCATTTGGTCAGCGCTTCCATGCTTTTCTGCTCATAGGAAGTTATGTAGCAGTGACGCTCTTTGTCCTGGTCAGGTTGCTGCCGCTTTACAGCCTGGTGGTCTGGATCACCTTTCCCCTGGCGTTTAGCAATGTACGATCGGTTCTGATGGCCACTGACCGTAAAGCCTTTGCCATTGCTATCAAGCGCACTGCAACCCTGCATCTGCAGTTTGGAGCGATGCTGGCGTTAGGAATTGGGGTGGCAGCGCTAGCGAAATCGTTTGGTGTGTAAATTGGTGGCAGGATGAAAGTGAGCCACCACAGAGGATAGGACATTGTGATGAATGCACAGCACCCTTTAGAAGAAAAATTTCGTGAGACAGGCGGCAAACGCGCCTACGTACAGCGCCTGTTCGGACGAATTGCTCGTATCTACGACCTCCTGAATCGCTTGATGAGTTTTGGGCTGGATCGACGTTGGCGTGCATTTGCAGCACGCCGCCTGGCGCTCTCAACCGGCGAAGTAGGGCTAGACCTGGGCACAGGAACAGCGGATCTCTCCATCGCGGTGATTCGCCGTTCCAAACCAGGAACACGTATGATCGGTATGGACATTACGCCGGAAATGCTTGAGGTAGGGCGCATCAAGGTTGCTCGTTTAGGACTACAAGATCGCATTGAGCTGCGCCCAGGAGATGCCGAGCATATCGATTTGCCGGAGAACAGCGTTGATGGCTGCTGCTCCGCTTTCACGGCGCGTAACTTAACCGACATACGGCAGGGGTTCAGTGAAATGTTGCGCGTGGTGCGACCCGGAGGGCGGGTTGTCTGCCTGGAAATCAGTCACCCACCTGGCAAAATTTTCGGCTCTCTCTTCCATTTCTACTTCTACAGGGTCGCTCCGTTATTTGGTGCGATTATCGGCAAGGCCTTTGAAGAATACAACTACCTGCCAAATTCTCTCACAACCTTCCCCGACGCGCCTGCCTTGAAAGCTATCATGGAAGAGGTGGGCTGGAGTGATGTACGCTTCTATCGTCTCAGCGGCGGAATGGTCGCGGTGCATGTTGGGACGAAGCCAGAAGAGCATTAATCTCAGAGGAATGGCTTCACAAGCCATTCATGGAAATACTTCCTCATAATACCCAAAAGTGAACGCTTACGCGAAATGTAGGGGCGCAATTCATTGCGCCCAGCGCATCTCCCTGGGAAGAGGGCGCAATGAATTGCGCCCCTACATTTCTCCATGCAAATCAAGATTGACCAGTCCACTAGGTAATTCTGTCCATATGGTTCCCAGAGCAAGAAGACGGGGAATTAGATGATTCTGACGATGTGCCCTGCTTCTTTCTGAGCTATATCTGGTGTGGTGGCAAGATGAATCGAAAACTCTGGCGGGTTCTAGGCATGTTTGTTGCCCTATTCGCACTCGGCAGCATTTTGTTAGCAGCCTGTGGAGGCACTCCTGCAACCAGCGGCGGCAACCCTCCGACCACCGGCGGTGGCGGTAATGGGAACTGCGCCAATGGAACGGTGCATACCCTGGTAACAACGTTCCAGGAAGCGTGCGTGAATGTGGTGAAAGGCTCAAATCTACAGGTTGTTCCCGTTGCTCAATCATTGCACATTTTAGACAACGGTTCATGGGTCAACGGTAACCAGGTTCCTATGAAGGAGTCTGGCGCGCCAACCGTCAACAATGTGCAAGAAACGAGCAGCCCGGTTTCAATAGGGCCATTCCCAACTGCCGGCACCTACCACATCTTTTGTACCGTTCACCCGAATATGAATCTAACTGTCATTGTGTCATAAAGAGCATGAGCTGGTAGTGGGAAACAACCCGATGGGGAGCTTTAGTGTGTTAAAGCTCCCCATCGGGTTGTTTTTTCATTGTGAAGCAGTTTGAGGAGACATGCCGGTTATGACCTGACTGCTTGGTAGTGAAGTCCAACTACCCCCGACTGGAACGTCTTTGCTTCGAGCAGCTTCAGCTTCATCCAGTCCTTGATGTCTTGAAAGAGCGGGATTCCACCACCTAAGACAATCGGATTGAGAAAAAGGCGGTATTCATCAATCAAGCCCAGATGGATAAACGTATGGGTCAATCTGGGACTCCCGAAAATCATGAGGTCAAGGCCAGGCTGTTGTTTGAGTGATGCGATTTCTTCCGCAATGTGGTCTTTCACCAGCCGTGAATTCTTCCATTCCGCGCGAGAGAGCGTGGTTGAAAACACGATTTTGGAGACATTCTCGACCCAGTGAGCGTGTTTGAGGTCGCGTGGCGAAGCCTCTGGGTCCGTGAGTACTGTTGGCCAATAACTCTGCATTCCCAGATAGGTGACACGTCCGTAGAGAGCCGTGTCGACGCTCCTGAAGAGAGCGTCGACATAGGGGTTCAGTTCTTCGTCCACGATAGCCCACTCCAATTCTCCGTTTGGTCCTGTCGTGAAGCCATCGAGCGAGACATGCATAAATGAAATGACTTTCCTCATGGGATACTCCTTTTCTTGGCATGATTGGAAACCTTCAACGGTTCTATCATAACAGAGCCAAAAGGAGCTTGTCTTGAACAAAATGGACAGCTATTTCGGCTTCCTGATCTGAGCTATCTGGGCAGGCGTTTGCCCTAGGAAATGCTTGAGTGATCTGGTCATATGCGACTGATCGGCATAGCCAGCCTGATAGGCCGTCTCAAGGAGCGAAACGCCCTGCTCCAGCAGATCCCCAGCCTGCTTTGCGCGTTCGATCTGCGCAATCACTTTGTACGTTAACCCGGTTGCCAATAAGAAACGACGCCTCACCGTACGCAACGACATCTCCGGCGGTTGGCCAGCTAAGGCCGCCTTCACGATTGGATCAAAAACCAGCAAATCCTCGCGCACCAGCCTCTCGACAAACGTCTCGACATTGTCATAGTCAGGAAATTGGAAGCTCGATCCGGCAAGCTCGAAGGATGTTTTCGCGGCGAGAGGCAGAATGGCCTGTTCATCCAGGAGATTTCTGATGGACACAGAGGGCAGAAAGGTGCCAAGCGGAAACGTGACACCGAACCACTCGGTCCCCTCGGCCTGGGTGATAGGAGTCGCTTTGGTCAATGGTCCCTCCACGGAGACTTTGACCCTTCCATTCTGCCTGAGAAAGAGCAGATGCCAACGGTTAGAGGCTGGGCAAACAGGAGCATAATCGCTGCCGGCCCGACCACGCCAGACCGCTTCTATATACGGGGAGTCAGACTCCCTTCCCTCAAAGAGAGAGCTCATATTTCTACCTCCGATGTATCAGACGTGAACAACATTCCACCTTGTTTCGCGTGGAACGTGCCAGGAGTGAGCGTGCGGAATGCGGCAACGCTAGGCCGCGGGATGGCACGTTCTGCGCCACACATGCCGTGAGCACGAACAGTTTACCATACATTCGCAGAAAAAACTTCTCTGATCTTGCTCTTTGGTCGCGACATCCGCCAGGCCTGGGTGGTTTGACATGTGTAACCTCCCGCGAATCTGATTATGTAAGACAATGGGATATAGCATTATGCAATACACATCCCCGCTAATGAGCTATAAGTACGCTCAAATTTGTTTGAGATAAAGAAATATAAAGGATAACTTACATGATCAGCAATTCAAAAACGTCACCTCTGCGTCGAAGCTCTGCTTCGTCAAGTCGTTCTATACCGATGAACTGGCGAGAAAAAGGGGTCGCTATCGCGCGTATCATCTTCGGCCTGGTCTGGGTCGTTGCCGCTACCTTGTCGTGGCAACCCCAGTTTCAAAACGCATTCGTTGCGCAAGTTACAGCTGCACAGGGTGGTCAACCCGGTTTCATCCAGAGCTGGATCTCCTTCTGGGGTCAGCTTGTCAGTGTCAATCCATTGCTCCTTGCTCGCATCTTAGCCACAACACAGAGCGTTATCGCGCTCTTTTTGATCCTGGGCATCTTGAGCAACCTGACGTATATCGTTGGTATATTCCTGTCACTCGGTATATGGGCAGTGCCTGAAGGCTTTGGAGGACCCTACATACCAGGTTCCAGTACCGATATAGGCACAGCCTTTCCGTACGTGATAATCTTTGCCTTGCTGCTCTTCCTCTCCGCCGGGCGCTATTACGGACTTGATCAGTGGCTCACTTCAAGGTTGGGTCGATTGAGCTTCCTGGCTTCTGACTCTTTTAAACGCAGCAGGAAGCACAGCTCAAAGGACAGATGATCCTGCCAGCGCATTTTGATGAGTATTGAGTAGGGGTAGCTTACCAAAGCGAGAATTGCCTCACATTCTTTTCATTGAGAAGCATCTGGGGCATTTCTCCTTCAGAGGCATAGCAGCAGTTCAGAAGGATTAAATTTCGTATGAAAACCATGACCAATCAGTCTGGTGTGACTGATCTCCCACCGGAGCGCTCAGCGAGAGTCGTCGAAGAGTTTGAGCAGCCGCGCTATTCGCGGCGTGATACCCTGCTCACGATGTTTGGCGTACTGATGGTGATGTTACTCGGCTCGCTTGATCAGACGATTGTCGCTACGGCTTTGCCGCACGTGATTGCCGATCTGCACGGCTTTGATCGATATACCTGGGTTTCAACCGCCTACTTGCTGGCATCAACGGTGACGGTGCCGATCTACGGCAAGCTGTCCGACCTGTTCGGGCGCAAACCCATTTTTCTGTTTGGCATCGGCCTTTTCCTGGTGGGGTCCGCGCTTTCAGGCACGTCACAGTCGATGAATCAGTTGATTGCCTTCCGTGCGTTCCAGGGGCTTGGCACGGGCGCGCTGACACCTATCGCCATAGCAGTGGTTGGTGATCTCTTTACACCGCGTGAACGCGGCAAGTGGCAAGGGGTGACCGGCGCTGTCTTTGGGCTTTCCGCCATTATTGGTCCGACGCTGGGCGGATGGATTACACAATACTCATCCTGGCGCTGGGTTTTTTATGTGAATCTGCCGGTAGGTATCCTGGCGTTGCTGGTGCTGATCTTCCTCATGCCGACACTGCGTGGGAAGGTGCAAAAGGTGTCGATTGACTATATTGGAGCGGCGTTGCTGGTCGCGGGTACTGTGCCATTACTGCTGGGCTTTACCTTTGCAGGCTCACAATACGCGTGGCTTTCGCCGCAAACTATCGGTCTGTTGGCAGGTTCGGTGGTCATGGGAGTGGCCTTTGTGATCTATGAAGCGTGGTTGGAGCGGCGTGATGGGCAACCGATTATTGCGCCGAGCCTGTTTAAGCATAGCATCTTCGCTGTCTCGACACTGGTCACCTTCATCTTTGGCATGGGGCTATTCGGTGCCGTTTTCTTCATTCCCTTGTATGTGCAGGGTGTCGTTGGCTCATCTGCCACCAACAGCGGCCTGGTTCTGACGCCCTTGACGCTGACCCTGGTCGTTGGCAGTGTCGTTTCCGGGCAACTGGTCTCGCGTCTAGGCAGATACAAGTGGCTTGCCATTATCGGTATGCTCGCCAGCGTTGGCGGCACGTTGCTGTTGTTGCGCCTGGATGTCAACTCTGACAATACCGGTGTCCTCCTGGCCCTGCTCGTGTTCGGTCTGGGCATGGGCTTTGGCATGTCGCTGTACACCCTGATCGTGCAGAATGCCATTCCGAACAAAATTGGCCAGGCAACGGCAGCGCTGACCTTCTTCCGTTCCATCGGTGGAACAATCGCGTTGGCAGCCATGGGATCAGTAATGAACTCTGCCTATCTGCCCGCGTTTAACAACGCGCTGCCACCTGCGATCAAACAACTCGCGACAGCGCAGCCCAGGGTGGCGCAGTTACTGGGAATCTTCCACAACCCTCAGGTATTGCTCCAACCAGATTCGGAGGCGCAGTTACTGACTCAAGCCACGCATCAAGGTTCTGCAGCAGTGATGATGTTCAATCAAGTCATCGAGTCCGTGAAGGTCGGCCTGGCCGCAGGTATCCATGATGTCTTCCTCATGATCATGGTGATCATGGTAGTTGGTACCATTGCCGTACTCT
>VBHV01000711.1 GCA_005881995.1 Chloroflexota bacterium
AGAAAGATCGCCTGCGCCCCCGGCGGGTAGATCGTCGGCGCGGTGCGAAAACGGCTATTGAAAAAGAGCACCGGGTCGACCAGCGAATGCAGCGCGGGAGCCACAGGCCGGTACACGTAGGGGCTGAAGCCGGCTAGCGTAACACGCGCATCCCATAGATACCTCCACGAGTCGCGCGAGAGCAGCGGCGGCAAAGGCAGCAGCATAGCACGCAAGATCAACGCCCCCACCGGTATGATCCACAGTTCAATCCAACGCCACCGCCCCACTGCGGGCTGCGTCAACAATACAAACGCGCACGCGCCAAAATACGGCAGAAAACTGACCATCCATACATGTAAAAATGGCGCTATCAGCTCCTCATCCTGAGGCACCGCGCCTATCAGAAAGATCGAGAGGATAATTGAGAGCAGCAACAAGCCACAGAGCACCACCAGGCGCAGCCAGACCCGCTAGCATAAATAGGGACATCCCTTGTGGTTTACCAATCACATAACCCGGTAACTGTCACTATACCTACACTACACGAAAAGGTATGGCTTGCTTTTTCACAATAGGACATATCGCAAAAAACATTCATGTTCTTCTAAGCTATCCCTCTTTACCATATTAGCTAGCTACTAATAGTACGTAGCCCGGTAACAACCCAAAGGTACTGGATACTGCCGACGATATGATATCGTATAGTAGCTTTTAGCCCATCAATGCACAAAAGAAAGTAGGATCGTATGTCACAACAAATGCCTCCGCAGGGTCCATATGGACAACCTGTTCCTTCTCAGGGTGCGCCGTTGCCACAACGTGCTCAGGCACGATTGAGCGCCATGCGCGG
>VBHV01000282.1 GCA_005881995.1 Chloroflexota bacterium
CAATATGTTCCATAAAAAATATGGTCGAACTAAAACGTTATTCTCTTCTTTATAGATACATTGCGCTACTTATATGTTTATTCAGCTCATCTAAGCAGCAGGAAGGTGATGGAGTTGCCAGCTGTTGGGTGACTTTTTTGAAAACTTGCCGTCTAATCGATCAAGTGTCCTACTTCCCCTCCATCAGATCACATGAAGAGAGCGAGGACGTACTCGGCCTTTTCTGCAAGTATACGCATGTTCAGTATCCGGGGGAGTGTATGTCAAGCCTTGAGTAGAGGAGATCAATTGTATTGTATGTCGCAAGGTCAACGGAAGTTTCGTTCTGTGACGGCACGTCAAGGCGAGGTGCTGAGATTGCTGTCACGTTCCCAATTCGGTTCGCTCGGAGAGATTGCAGCTGCTCTAGGCGTCAATTCTGCTGCTGCAGTGAAGATGGTCAGTCGCCTCGAAGGCAAAGGACTGGTGAGACGTAGGACGGACGATTGGGATAGACGCCTTACCAGGGTCAGTCTCACTGATGCTGGAAGGGAAGCTGTACGGCTTTTCGGCTCCATTCAGCAAAGTGACAAAAGCAAATAGCTAACAATAGGTTATGAATAAATATGAAGTATCCCGGAATTGAATCCTACTGGCCAAGGGGAGATCACAGGGCGAAGAGTCTCCACACCGCCCCGTCCGTACTATAAACGGGGGGTATCAGCAGGATCGAAATCCGGGATGAGTCTTGAGATGTTACTTCGGTGAAGAGTGAAGCACTGACGTGCCCTTCACGCGCTAACGGGTCCGACTCCTGGTCTGCATCTGATCCCCTTGCATCTGTGCGACAGCGCGTGCCTGTTCCTTCACCTGTTGGGTATCGATCTGGTCGGTGGCACTACTCACCGTGCTTTCCCCACGGGCGAGCCAGCGTCGTGCGGCATCCTGCCCGCCAAGCCCAAAGGCCAGGCCAAAGGCAATGGCTACAGCAGCAACGACCGCCCCAAACAACTCGTTGATGAGCGAGGGCGTGATCTGTAACTGCTCCAGCGCCACCAGCGCAGCGAAACCAATGATGGCCCAGCGCGCAATCCCGGCAAAAATGCCCGGGTTGCCGATGTTGGCCGAAGCCACAGCCCCACGCACCAGGTCAGCGACAAAGGTGGCGGCCAGCGTGCCCAGGAACAGCACCAGGATGGCGACAAACACATTGGGGATGTAGCTCACCAGGGTGTTGAGGATGTTGCTCACCGCCGGTAGACCCAGCGCATCGGCTGCCGGGATCAGGAAGATCAGCAGGATGAACCAGTAGACCACCTTGCCCAAAACGCCAGCCGGGTCCATGCGTATGCCCATGCGTTGCTCGAAGCGGGTCAGACCAATGCGTTCGGACAGCCGGTCAAAGCCGACCTTGCGCAATAGGAAGGTCAAAGCTCTGCTGACTAAAGCAGCGACGATCAGGCCGACGATCAGGATGATCAGAAAGCCAACCAGGCGCGGGATGAAAGTGAGAATGAGCTTCACAGCATCGTTGAGCGCGTTGACGATTGAAACGCCAATGTTTTCCATGAGGTAATGGTAACTCCTTTCTTGTACTAGTCTTGTTCTCCCTACTCTGATTCCATGGTAGGAAGGAATGTTCCCGCCATTCACCCCGACGGGAATGCTGTGTGACGGGATGAACGGGCGAACCTTTGCTGCTCAGCTGCTCGGGTCAGCTATCCCATTCCTTCATCGAGACGCATATCATCGGCAAAGACGATCATTTCTTCCGTCCCTTTGTCAGAAGACGCCGTAGTTGTTTGCCCGCTCTGCTTTCCTGATTGCGCAGTCTGCCTGGCAGTGCTGACAACATCTTGCCCTGTTTGCTTGACCTTTTGGGCAGATTGTTGTGCCAGGTCACTCAAGGCACTTCCGGTTCCCTGCACCCTGGTGGCGGCCTGTTGCGCCGCACCTTTCAAGGTATTCGCGGTCTGTGAGAGACCAGCAGCCACCTGTTGCCCGGCCTGCTGCAATTGCTCTTTTTCAGGGAGATTGCTGCGTAGTTGCTCGTAGCGTTGGCGCACCAGGCGCTGCATCTCTTCACCCCGCATTGGCGCGACTAACAGGCCAATACCGATGCCAACCATGACACCGTTGAGAAAACGACCCATGTTGATACCTCCTTTCCTCTGGTAGTCAGTGAGATGCCATACCCTTCTCTCGTAAAGAAGAGGCATCACCTGCTCTGACAATCTGGTCACATGCAGCACTGCTGTGGCGTCGCAGAGGCTGCTGTCTCTCTTCATACGTGGGTTCGACGCCTCTTTGCAAAGAACATACGAAAAAAGCTCATATGTGGAGATGTCCCCGGTCCTGTTCTCTCCCGCTCCCGGAGCGGAAAATGGAACCTATTTTCATCCCCTTCCTGTCCATCTTACACGGTCGGACTTGTTCCGTCGTTTCAATATGTTCCAGGTCAGGGAAGCGCAGGAGGACGAGCTGGACAGGCTGGGGGCATTTTAGCTGTCAACCCCAACTTTCTCAAGAATGGGACATGGGATAAAGCAAGATGGAAAGCCGCTTCAACAGGCTAGCGCCCTACCGGTGGTTATAGAACTCCAGGCTCCAGCGCCATTGCTGGTGCTCTGCATCGTTCCACCATTTTTGCAGCGTGCCCACTTCTCCACCGGCGACGATTACCAGCGAACCGTGATCGGCCTCCACCGGCCAGATATCTTCGCGTGTGATGGTGTTGCCCTCTAGCCGTAGGCGAGCCATGGGGGTGTCGGCTGTACGCGCGAGATTCTCGCCGCGAGCAACAGGTTTCCCACCACTGGTGCGTACTTCTACGTTGAGCGTTTGTGGCGCTGCGTGTACGAGTAGTATATTTGTGGGGGTGGTGCGTCCACGCGCGAAGTTGATGCCGGTTGCGGCCACGTCGGCAATCCACAGGTCCCAAAGATGCTGTTCTTGTTGTGTCATAGTTCATCCTCCTTTTGCTTTCTGTACCCATTTTCCTATTTGCTTGTAATACGAGATGAATGTATTGTAATGTTAAGTTAGCTGTTTTGGGAATGTCTATGGAAGATATTGCCTGTCAGGCTAGTAAGGTCATCAAATGAACGTTGAAACACGGAATGTGTCCGTTTCTTTTGATCAACCGGATAGAGTGCTGAGCACGCTGCGTACTGTGTTACAGCAAACGCTCGATTCGCCCCCGGCCTGGGCTGCTGGAATACTGCCTTTGCGCAATTGGCACAGGGTGGTGATTGTGGATACGATGGCAAAGCGGGCGGAATATATCGCGCAAGTGGTGACCGCGGCGGGTTATTCGCCACTGGTGACTACGAGCGTCGTAGATGCGTATACACAGTTTTTGCAGGAGTCTTTTCTACCCATTGTGATTATTTTCGGTCAGGAGCAACCATCTAATGGCCTGTTCCTGCTTCGCCTTCAAAAACATGTGGCTCAAAAGTACCACTGGAATATTCCGCTACTTCGCTTAATTGCTCAGCCAGTTGACAGGTCTGTTGTACCAGTATCGAGACCAGCTGTTACGCAACCACTAATGTTACCTCAACCAACCAGGCATATACAACCGACGTGGTCTGTACAACCAGCATCGCGCGCCTCTCGCACATCAAATAGATTTCCACTTGCTCTACCTATGCCCAGGCAAAATACGCCTTCTCCGGGAAGAACGGGGCCAATGCCTTCTTTACAACAGCCAGGCCCGGCAATGGAACCTGCCCGCGATATTCGACCTGGAAAAACGGGGCCGATGCCTACGCCGCGTTCAGTAGCTATGCCATCGTCATTGATTCATATGCCGTTATCTCCAACGCTTTCACCTGTACCGTCGTCTCCATTATCTCCACCCTCACCTTCCGTTATGCCTGGAAGACTGGCAACCCAGGTGGGGATTGCAGTGCATGGAACGTCTGTAGAGGCCCGACTTAGTGCACCCACGAAGGAGGTAGCAAAGCAGTCCCTGGAGGGACAAAACATCGGGCGTTACCAGATTCTTACGCTGCTGGGCGGCAGCCCGTTGAGTGATGTCTACCGTGTCTATGATCGCCTGCGCGAGACGCATGTGGCGTTGAAGGCTATTCAACATAATGCGCTGCCGGATGGCTTTCTCAATGATGATTACACCGATACCAATCTTTTTCAGCAAGAGGTCGATACGCTTGCGAAATTGAAGCACCCGCACATTTTCCGCATATTGAGCGCCGGGAAGTCGTACACCAGCGGCACGCCGTTTTACTATAAGACTATGACTCACAGTGAAGAGGGGTCGCTGGCCGCCTGGCGTTTTGAACATGGGAATAGCAGGCCATTTGCTCCAAAAGCAGTCTTGCCGATAGCCGTACAGATAGCGGATGCGCTGCAATGTGCGCACGACCAGCAGATACTCTACCAAAATTTCAAACTCACCAATTTGCTGCTGCAGGATGAGGCCAAAGAGGATATGCGCCGGCTGCATGTACTGCTGGTCGACTTTGCGCTGATCGGCGAGGACAGGCGCGTCTTACGCACGTTTGATACGCTGCCTTACCTGGCGCCTGAGCAATGGCAGAATGAAGCGCTGCCCGCGTCTGATCAATACGGACTGGCCGCTATCCTTTATGAATTACTGACCGGGCGTCCTCCCTTTTCGGGACAGCAGGAACACCTGCTCAGGCACATGCACCTGCATATGCAGCCGCAGGCACCCAGCGTGTTTAACCTGGTTGTCTCAGCAGCGATGGATAAGGTGATATTGCGCGCGCTGGCGAAAAACCCCCACGATCGTTTTGCTACTGTTTCTGAGTTTGCGCGTGCGCTGCGGGAAGCGGGAAGCTAGCCGTGATCGAGGGCCTGCTGGTCATGATTACGAGCCAGGGCGACCGCAAGGGTACGCCCGTACAATATACGAATGCGCCTTTCGGCTATTTTACCCGTATATTGTAGGGGCGCACCCTTGC
>VBHV01000735.1 GCA_005881995.1 Chloroflexota bacterium
TCTGCCCTTTATGTTGTGTTAGATAGACGATTTTCCACTGATCGCCCATCGTCTGGTCAACACCGGCAAGAACACTGCGCATGCCCCCTGCCACAGGGAAGGCGGTGATTGGAACACAGACATGTATAACAGAGGTCTGATCCCTTTCGGGCGGCATACCAAGTCCGATCAAACGGCGCAGCCACGGTATAATCCTGCGGTTCCAATAAACATGAGCACGGCTCGTAATCAGGTAGCGCAGGCGGCATGAAAATCGATGCTGATATGCCTCCCAGCGGATTGCCAGTTGCATGCAGTGTTCGCAGCCCGAATAGTCGGCAAGAGCCTTGAGCAGCACAATGTGCAGTGCATGATAGAACAGGGGAACAAGATGCCTATGTAACAGATCATAGCGTGACCAGTAGCCGGCATCAAACTCATCAATGATAGCGTGGAATGTAGTGAGACTACGCTGGATCAATGCTGCGATTTCGCTTTCCTGCGTAAGCGCCAGATAATCATATAATCCAAAGAGAGCGAGAATATATCCATTAAGTACATGCGCAGCAGGATAGGCCGCTACCTCTTCAAAGAAAATTCCATCACCGGCGAGCGGTGTGCTTACCCCACCATCCAAAATATCCAGCTCAAAGGTACGTACAGCCCGGCGAGCAGCTTCTAAAAACATAGATGTACCGGTCAGTTGATAGGCACGTACACATACCGAGATCACATTTCCTTGAGTCAACGCCGATAACCAGGGTTTTGAAACATGAAAATCCTTTGCGGCGAAAGGCATCGGCCAACCACCTGCTCCATTGGGAAAGCGCAACTCGTGACTCAGGAGCCAGTAAGCCTGGGTCTCGAATGCCTCTCTCTGCTTCTTGTCCCCCACCGCGAGGTAGGCATTCCAGCACGCAAGGGCATACTGCGCTATGCTGGTAGGATGATATACGGCTGGTATATCTCCAGACGCGGCATTATTAAGCACACCGTCCTCATCGATTGTACCAAATGGCAAGCGGAGCAGGGGAGACATGTCGATAGGATAAGGAAGCAGTTCTGGGTGAGTGTGAGCATCGCTGGCCAGGTAATAGTAGGGCATTGCTTGCTCCTCGCGCCAGCCTCGCCACGCGAGGAGAATATCTCTTATAATTGGCATTCTTTCCCATGAAAACAGCTGCAGTTTCGATACGTGCATATGCTTGCCAGCATTCCTTTCACCAGATTCGTTTTTACTGATTGGAGTCCCTCTCCTGTTGTGCAAGGTAAACGGCCAGAGTTCTTAATCCTGTCTCAAGCGAGATAGTTGGAGAGAAGCCATAAACATGCGTAAAAAGCTGCGGATCAATCACGAACTGTATGTACTCGGCAGGAGTACCCTTGTAACTAATCTGTGGTTCCAGGCCGAATTCATGAGCAGCACGCACCACCACCGAATTGACGGTTTCGCCACTCCCCAAACCCAGGTCAACGCAGCATACCCCTTCTTGCGGTGGTTGTGCTAAAACCGCGAACAACGCCCGGACCGCATCATCGATATACATGGCATCAATGAAGTGTGGGTCGCGCTTGAAAGCGAACTGATGCACGAGACGCGTGTATAATTTACGAGGCGGCTCATATGGCCCATACGCGCCGAAAAATCGCATTATTGTGGCACAGCTGAGCGTCTGACGATGCTGGACAAAGGCGCGAATATAGTGTTCTGCCGCAAGTTTTGAGATGGCATAAGGGAGGGTAGGCGACAAAGCCGATGCCGGTCCTACCAGGCCCTTCAACCCGATATAAACGGCACCCGATGAGAGATACACCAGGTGATCGAAAGCAAAGTTCTCAAGCACATATAGCAAACCAAAAGCATTGATTGTCAGGTCCTCAACTGGTCGCTCAATTGAATCGGGAATGGATGTATTGCTCGCCAGAGCCAGGCAGCCATCAAAGCTTCTTCCGGCTAACCGTTGCTAAAACATGATACTATCCTAAGCAATATCAAGCTATCCACACAATCGAAGGAAAACAGCCCTGGGCTGTGATGATTGAAGGAAAGCAGATCCATACCAACCAGGGTAGTAACATATCTTTCCCGACAGAATCGGGCGAACATGGGGGTTCGTCGGCGGCAACAGCAACGCCGAGCCAGTTCCGGTATACGAAACTGGCTTGACCCGCGGGTCAACAATCGAGCAAGGGCGCGCCTCGCCCAGATGTTTCATTTGGATCAGATAAGCCACGCCCAAGCGGGCGATGTTCAATGAAGCGCAGTAATCGCGATCTCCGTTAAAGTTGCACGCCTCACACCACAGCCAGCGCCCCCACCGCACGTCTTCAGCGCGTTGATCCGGAGAACGATACGTCCTGGCTGCTTTCCCACAATGTGGGCAGGTATGAGAGGTGCCTCGTGGCGGACATGTCTGGAAACGCAGACCCACCAGATGGCATTTGTAGCGCAGCAGTCTCCAAATCTCCCGCCAGCGCCCCCGAACCCCTTTGCCTCGCCCTGTAGTTTTGAGCGTTTTGAGCGACTCCATCGAGAGAAGCTGGCAGCCATGAATGCGGCACAACAAAAGGAGTACATTGCTGGCCAGATGCGCGAGGGCGCGATTTCTCTGCTCATACTTGCGCCAACATTGTTCGATCTCATGCCGGTAGAGGGCCAATCGCTCCTGATACCAGGCGCGTTTAGGATGCTCGGCAGGCAAAGCATCTCGTTCCTGCTCAAAACGCGCTACCTTTTTCTTCAATTCGTCGATTTGGCGGCGAGTGCGCGCCTGGTGGCCATCAAAAGAGCCGGTGTCCAAGAAAAATGGCCTGCCAACCTGCTCATGGTGTTCATCGACTGCTGTGGCTGTCAGTAAGGAATGCACGCCCCAGTCGGCTCCGAGTACCCCCTCGACGCCTTGCCATGCAGAGAGCGCCTCTTTCTCCACTTCGACAATGAAATCGAGGACGGCGAACCGCTCTCCATCGGCCCGGCGCTCTTCCCGTAAGGTCGGGGCCATCAATTCCCCGTCGCGCAGGCGCTCTTTTAAGCACGCAGGGAGAGGGATGATCGTGTCCACTTTGCGCCAGCACCACACGCCGTCTTCGTCAGG
>VBHV01000283.1 GCA_005881995.1 Chloroflexota bacterium
ATAGCCAATGACGGTTTTGCCTTTCGACAGGAGGTATTGATTGATCAAAGCGGCGCTGCCCGCCCATAATGGAGCGGAGGCGCTCGTTCCTCCTACAGTGATCCAGCCGGTTGAGGGACAACCCGCATTGGTGACGGTACAGAACATAGCATATCCCGTCGCGGGATCGGCAGCCGCGGATACATCCGGCACTTCGCGGCAATATTGCGAGTTCGGCGCGTTACAGGGAGCACCGCTGCTGTTTGCATTGATCACGCCCAGGCCAGTTTGCCAGGAGGGTTGGAGAAATGTGTTGCTGATGCCGCCGCCACCGCCTGCGCCTTTAGGACTGCGCTGCGTATCGTTCGCATTCGACCATACCGATTCGCTGCCATATGCCCCGGCATTGAGCTGCAAGTTCGTGCCGCCCACGCCGGTTACATAGGGATCGCTGGATGGCGAATCTACCGCCAGGTTACCATCGTTGCAATCATACGCTCCTGAGTCTCCAGAGGCGGCGAAGAACGAGATACCCATTGATGCCCCCTGCTTAAAGATGTTGTCGAGCGTTTTCAACTCTGCCGGGCCTGTGCTGGATTCGCATAGACCCCAGCTAATACTGACGATCTGCGCTTTATGGTCATGCACAATCTGGTTATAGGTATCATTCAGGCCCTGGGTCGTGTTGGATCCCTCATACACAAGCTGGTTTGCATGGGGAGCCATTGCGCCCACTACTTCGATATCCAGCTCAACCTCAATCGCACCCTGGCCCGCGGAACCGTTAAAGCCATTGACCAGCACATTCGTGATATTCGGTGTTGTCAATCCATAGTTTGAAAAATACTGCGCGACATCCGGTGCTTGATAGCCATCCAGCTCAAACAGCGCAACGGTCTGATTATCTCCAAGCACACCGGCAGTTTGCAGGGATGCCGCATCATATGCGCCGGTAAGGTCTTTGGGGCCCAAACCGCTGGTTGGTCCATTTCCCTTTTGCGTATGAAATGTGACCTGTTTCGTATGCAGAGCGTGTTGATAGAGCGGCTGATACTGCACGCTGTTATCGAGACCACCGATCGAGGTGATCAACTGGTTTATAGGAGCAGGAATAGTAGGAGGCGTCGCATTGGCATAGAAGGTACGGCTGCCTAGCTGGTAATTGTTAAATTCGTTATCGTCAATCCCTGACTTTGTAGAAACGATACAACTTGCTGCACCTGGTCGGATGTGGGAGCAAATAACTGGGTAAATTGATCGGGCGTAAGATATTGGTGATATTGGAGTGATTGAGGATCATAGATGGCGCTGAGCAAACTATCAAAGTTTGCCTGGTTGCGCAATTGCAAACCAATGGAGAGGTTTAATTGCTGGCTGGGACTTGCAGCCTGCAACAGTTGCGCCTGTTGGATGAGCGGCGCAACCTGCCCACTCAAGACATTGTGCTGATTCTGGTCCGCGCGTACCACGATACGCATGGCCAGCAAACTCGCGCTAATCAACAAGAGAGATGTAACAATAAACAGGATGTTCCGCACTAAATTACGTTGCATACGACACTCCACAAAGGTGACTTTTGGGCCACCCGGACGATCCCCCAGGATCGCACATACAACAACTTACTCAGTAACATGGCGCTTTAATGTGTGATACTGCTCTTAATCATGCCCGTAAAGCATTTCTTGAAGGTTTTACTGCTCAATAAAGCAGCATCAAAAGCCATGTTGAAATAAACGTGGATTGTGGTCGAGTTAGGGCAGGATGAGATCAAGCTTTCAGGTGATAGGGATGAGGAACTATTCTGATCGAGGCAACGTCTTTAATTACGGAGATGGCACGGCGGGCGACGCAAGCGTCCCATCCCCGCGTCAACACCGCCCTCGCCCCTACAATATAGAAAGATCATTTTGGAGGTAGCAAGTTATGCGACATATGACGTTATCACGCATAGCACTCACATTTATACTCGTACTGGCTTTCGGTCTGACGGCATGTGGCTACGCGTATCAATCCCAGACCAGTAGTAATGCGACCGGTACCCCTGGTAGCACCACTCCTGTTCCAACGACAACCACTGGTTCAACACCAAAACCTACAAGTACCACCGCCATAGCGGTAACACCGGGGCAGGTGAAGCTCGTGCTAAATAAGGCACAGTACGCGCCAGGGGAAGTGGTGACCGTCAGCATCCTCAATGGCCTTTCAAGCAACATCTATACGACCAATCACCAGAGCGAATGTTCCATACTCCAGATCGAGTGGCGATCAAGCACAGGCTGGGTCACGATAGGCCGCTGCCTGGCCGAGTTCGTTACCGGTCCAGTGATGCTCAAAGCTGGTGGAATAACGACGCTCTCGTTTATGCCTGTTTCTGGCACAAACAGATCCTCATCCAATAGCGCGTGGCGAACGGGTACCTATCGCGTCACTCTCTATTACCATCTCGCGCCCGACGAGAGTAGTGTACAGGGCTTGCACGCGCAATCAATTGAATTTACCGTCGGCTGATAAACGTTGCGGCTATGCAGACTCACCCCCGGCACGCGTTTATTGATGCGTGAGGATGTAAGAGGGAACTTTCTCTCATAAAGAAACGTCTTGATACCAGTAGAACTAATCCAATACATACTGTTCACGATGTAGGAAATCAATCATAAAAGGAGTAAACATTATGCGTTGCATTGTTGGGACGCGATTGATCGCGTCCGGGCGTCGTACATGGTTCCTGGTAGGTTCGCTTGTCGCCATACTGGCCTTTATGCTGGCCGCCTGTGGTTCAAACACAGGAACAACCTCAACGGGTTCCCCGCCCGCCACTCCCACTCCCGTTGTCAACACGAATGGCTGTCCCAGTAGTACCGTCGTGGGTACGGCTCCCAGTCCAGCGAATGTAGTATTGACACAGTCCAACACTAACACCGCTATTACAGCGCACACAGGTGATGTGATAGAGGTTGATCTTCCCTTTGGACAGTTGTGGACAGGCCCGACCGCATCACAGGGCCAGCTGCAACTGCAAACGCCTGCCGGTTTTGCTCTGACCACATCGCATATGTGTGTGTGGCGCTTTACGGCTCAGGGCGCTGGCACTACCGTTTTGACCTTCTACGGGAAAGCCATTTGCAAACAAGGCGAGATGTGCCCACAGTACATCAAGAGTTTGCCTTATACGATTGTTATAAAATAGGGTGAGCATCACCGGGTGAACCACCAGGGCGACCGAACAACAAGCCCATCAACATCCGTAGGGGCGAGGGTGGACGATGCGGGGTGGTGTGGGCCTTTATGGTCGCCCGCGGGGTGGGGAGGTGATCGTGTTCCCGCAAGATGTCACCGAGAGGAACAGGACGCGGGCGACCATAAAGGCCCACACCGCCCAACCCAACCCCGCTCGCCCCTACGGATGGGGAGGGCTTGTCCAGCTTGCTCGCGCCCTGGCAACGGCAATCTCAGCTCAACAGATGTTATTCTTCGTCCATGCGCTCGACTTCTACATGCAATTTATTGCCCTTGAGGGCATTGGCGGCAGGCGTGTAGGCAGGAGGGTCCCATTCAAACGCAATCTTCTGGCGCTTGACGGGCATATCAGCCAGTATTTTATCCAGGCCGCCCTCGCGCGTCATATTCACCTGCACACGTTGCTCATCCACTTCCATACGTTGGGAGATGGCTTTGAGTAGATCCATCTTGATCAGTTCTAGCAACTCCGGGTTCACTTTGATCCGGTCATGTGCCAGAACGACTTTCAAGCGCTCCCTCGCTACTTCACCGGGAGAGGGTTTCTTTCGACCTAACATAAATTCAAACACACCCATAGCTTTCGCCTCACAATCAGAGGGCGCGATAGTCCTTGATAACCAGCTTGCCAACGCGGCTTCTCTTATTCCGAGCGGAAACGCACTTCGTGCTAGTGCTGCGCACTCATCCGCTCAGGAAAGTAGTCCACGTGCTACTCAGGCAAGCTGCAAGGTAGTAATCGAACCCCTACGATCGTACACGTTTCTCAGTTAACGCAGGGCCAAAACCCATCAGTCGTCGCAGGCGTTCCATGAGCGTCGGCGCGTCCTCCACGTCTTCGAGAGGAACCTCCTCGCCCATAATGCGCTGGGCGGCGTTGAGGAAAGCTTTTCCTGCGCGCGCTCGTTTGTCGTAAACAATTGGTTCGCCTTTATTGATGGCGACAATGATGGTCTCATCTTCAGGAATGATACCGAGCAAATCGATACCAAGCACCTCCAATACATCCGCGACATCCATCATATCGCCTCGTCTCACCATTTCAGGGCGCAGTCGATTGAGTATCAGCCGCGGCTCCGGCTTCCCAGCCGCTTCAACCAACCCGATGATACGGTCGGCATCGCGCACCGAAGCCATTTCCGGGTTGGCTACAATCACGATCTCGTCCGCGCCGACAATGGCGTTGCGAAAACCCTGTTCGATGCCCGCGGGCGAGTCGATGAGGATATAATCAAATTCTGGCCGCAGTTGCTGGCACAGTTGCTCCATCTGAACGCTGTTGACCGCATTTTTATCACGTGTCTGGGCGGCAGGAAGGAGATAGAGTTCCGACTGGCGCTTGTCTTTGATGAGCGCCTGGCGCAAGCGACATTGTCCTTCGACCACATCGACAAGGTCGTAAACGATGCGATTCTCCAACCCCATGACAGCATCCAGGTTGCGCAGGCCGATATCAGAGTCGACGACGGCGACCTTTTTGCCCATCATTGCCAGAGCTGTCCCCAGATTCGCGGTGGTCGTAGTCTTGCCAACACCGCCCTTCCCCGATGTGATGGTTATTACCCGACTATCCATTTGCGTCTCCATACAAGGTAAGCAACTACGGTACCAACAGTTATTTGCGCGGTGGACGGCCATTAACCCAGGCCTCTACGACAATCTGGTCGTTCCTGATGGCCGCCACTTCCGGACGCGGCTGCGCTTCATATCCTTCGGGAGGACGCGAGAGCAGGTGGGCGATGCGCAACTGCACAGGGGCCAGGAGTAGAGAGCAGACCAGCGCCTCCGCGTTGTCAGGGTAGCCTGCATGCACCATGCCACGCAGGACGCCCCAAACGATGATGTCTCCGCCAGCGACGATCTCTGCGCCTGGGTTGACATCACCCAGCACGACGACATGACTGGGATGGTGTATGGCCTGGCCCGAACGCACAGTGCGCCGTATAAAGAGCGTATCATCGAACGTGCGCAGGTCCTGCTGGATGCTCTGCTCCTGTGAACTCTGCAACGAATTGGCTGCTGAGACTTCAGGAGATTGAGCGGCAGAGACCTGGGAGTCGAGGCGCGCTGTGATGGCTGGTTCCGGCACTGCTACCGACATATGATAATAGGCAAGCAGGGCTTCGAGTTGTGTGCGTTCGCTGACCTGCAAGGCCCGGCGGGTGGTATCCAACGCCAGCGACGCGCCGCGAAAGAAGGCGGGGGCCTCCGAGAGCCGTTCGGAAAGCGCGGTGAGCAGGTCACCAAAGGGTGTTTCTGGTTCCAGGGTTAAGAGCAAGCCATTGCGTGTCCC
>VBHV01000736.1 GCA_005881995.1 Chloroflexota bacterium
GCGATACGTGTGGGTCAGTTGTAACGAGGCGTAGGTAGCACCAAGATCAAGCGTGATGTAGGGCGTTATCTCTCCCTGAGTTGTAAATTCATGGGCATAGATGACCTGGCCCTCAAGCTGCTTTACAGCACAGGGTTGAGTATCGAGCGTGCAGAGAAAGCATGCATGCGATGCATTTGTGGATTCAGCCATATCGGGTGATATCATCAATCGCGCTCTCCTGCAACAGTGGTGTTGCAGGCAGTGTACGGGACGAACGGATTTTCGTCAAGGGGTACTTTCGTCAATTTGCCGTTTGCCTGTATTTCCTACAAAGCGTATCATAAGTTCTGAAACCATACACGAAGGAAAGAGGGGAAAAATATATGCAAGCTCCACCTGTTCGCACAATCACACTTGGTCTGGCTGATTTGCACCCGCTTGCTTTCAAAAGCATACAGGATGCGGCGACGATGCTGCAACATGCCCGTGCGCGCTATGTAGAGGCGGGCTATGATGTGCAGACTGTGCGAATTTCAACGCGCCCTGTATTTGATGATCTTGCGAATTGGTCGAACGCAGCTCTTTTGGAGTATGCGCGGGAACTGCAACGCATGCTGGATGATGTTGGATTGAGCTTCTGTTCGCTTGGGACTGCGTCGGCGGCTCGGCCAGACTTTCCGCTGGAGCGCATCGATCTCATTGCGGATATGCTGGCGGCTACGATGGCGATCAATGCGACGGTGCAGCTTGCTACCCAGGAACATGGTTTGCGCGTAGCGGCGGCATTGCCTGCTGCGCAAGTAATGAGGAGGTTGGCGCAGGAAACAGCCGAGGGTTTTGGCAATTTCCGTTTCGCGGTGCTGGCCTGTGTCGGGGCCGGATGCCCTTTCTTTCCATCTGCCTATCATGCTGGCCCGACCAGTCTTTCACTCGGTACACAGGCAGCGGGGATACTCAAGCAGGCGCTATTGGCATACGAGCGCAGCGAAGGCGAATCGCCGGAATTCATGGATGTAAGCGCGCGAGTGAGGGATGCGCTTATCGAGCGGGTGACGCCAGTAGTAGAATTGGGGAAGATGTTTGCTGCTGAACAGGATGTAGCGTTTGGGGGAATTGATCTATCACCCGCTCCATTGGGAGAGGATAGTATCATCGATGCGCTGGAGCTTTGTGGCTATGGGCCAATTGGCAGCCCCGGTACGGTAGCGGTTGCCGCCGCGCTCACCTACGCGCTGAAAAATACGGGTTTTCCTACCTGTGGCTACTGTGGGTTGATGTTGCCTGTATTGGAAGATGCAGTGCTGGGGAAACGTTGGGAGCAAGGTCTGTTACAGGTACATCAATTGCTGCTCTATTCGGCAGTATGCGGCACGGGATTAGATACGGTGCCGTTGCCAGGAAATATGGCGGCAGAGGCGATTGCTGGCCTGTTGCTCGATGTAGCGACGCTGGCGCTGCGCCTGAACAAGCCGCTCTCCGCGCGCCTTTTCCCCGTTCCAGGTAAGCTGCCAGGTGAACGCACGGAATTTACTTCACCATATCTGACGAATACGCTGGTGAGGTAATACACCCCTACATGCTGCTCTAAAAGAGGTGATATGAGTTTATCACTTGTCAGAGTATTGCAAGCTGCTTCCCCAGAGGACATCCATGACGCCGTCGTAAGAGCTTTTCGAGGAACTGAATATCATCCTCGTGGAACGTGCATCGCTCTCCGGTGTAGACGCGCATTACGCCGATGGCCTCACCGCGCACTTCCAGTGGGACGCATAACGCCGAGACGATACCTTCATTTTTAGCGGCTTCGGCGTACTGGAAACGGGTATCAGTGCGAACATCAGGAATAATCACCGTTTGTCCTTTGAGTGACTCGCTATCAATGGGGCTGTGTTCCACATCGACCGGCCCCTTTGCGAGGTAGCCGCTGCTTAACCCATAAACAGCGCTCAGCTGCAGCTGCCCGGTGCGCGCATCGAGTAGACGCAGGACACATGCCTTGACCCGCATAGTTTCAGCAATGTTCGTGACGACGGTTTGCAGCACTTCTTTCAGTTCGAGGCTGGAAGAGAAGGCGAGGGCAGCTTGATAAAGTGCCGTGTAATAATCATCATGCAGGCGTTTAGGTTCGCCAGCCTTGGCATCGGTTGTCATAGCATCGCTCCTCACAGAAGGCAACATCAAAGCAGGCACAATACAGTATATCAAGCACAATCCCGTTTCTATGATTATAGCATACGATATCGTCTTCACAGCAAACACATGATTTGAGACTCTATCACTTGCCTAGGGGTCGGCCTATGAACATTCAAAAAAGACTACATTATCGGACTGCGCCAGAAAACCCTGGGCTTTAGCCGTTGGGAGTCGTCACGACGGGTCCTGCACTACCCATACTCTACACGGGGCGTTCGCTAGCACAAAAGGTACAGTTCTTCCCAGGTCGTTGCCCATGCCGTGCCCCTTCTGGGCATTGCGTACAAGGCCAAGTAAGATGAGCGCGCACCCGTGATCTTTAGCTTCGTCAACGATAGCCGGTCCGGCATCGCGCGTCTGTACAACTTCAGCGACTGCTTCACAGCCTGCCTCATCGGCGATAGCCATTGCTTCGTTAAGGATCTTGTCGGCGTTTTCAGATTCTTTGGTAAGGGTGGCTTTGAGAGGTAAGGTGCGGGGAACTTCGATAATGTGAACGAGGTGAACTTTGCGTTTGGCGCGCCTTGCCATGATGCAGGCTAAGCGTACTAATTCGTTGTCGAGCTTTTTGCCATCGACAACGACGGCAATATCTCCCGTCGTTCCAACTCCCGGAGCCGCTTTGCTCGCTTCTGCCTCTTCTCTGGCTCTACGCCATAAGTGAACCATTGTATCTCTCCTCCTGTAGGAACAGGATAAAACAGCATCGGTTCTTGCTAACGCTATCCGTACAATCCCACCATACATTATTATAGCAGAAACCCATATACTCGCATGACTTGCGCAGGCCCTATTCGGGTTCGATGGTGGCGGTGAGGCCGTAGCTCAGTAAGCGCTCCTGGTAGTATTCGGCGGTTTCTTTGGGGCAAGTGACGACAATCGCGCTGCCTGTACTATCTGCTGTCTGCATGATGCTGATGGCTTCAGGCACGGACAGGCTATTAATGGTGCGCAACAGTACGGCGACAACATAGTCCTGATAATGATAGTCATCATTATACAGGATAACGTTGTATGGAGGCAGAAGTTTGGCACGGAGGCGAATGAGTTCTTCTGTCTCTACCTGGTATTCAGGTAGTGTTAGCATATGATTGGGCATGCCGCATAGTCTCCCAGAACAATGGTAATTGATTGATATGAAGCTGCTAACACTATTATATACAATGTTACCTAGAAATGGTCAAGCCAACAATAAGGTGTGAGGTACTTTTTTCTGTTTAGACCGGCGATGAACCTACATCAACTGAACATTGCTTGTTGCCAGCGCAATGTACCATTATCGGCTCCTAATGCATCGATACTTCCATCTGGGAAAACGACCAGTACGAGACCATCCGCCACGATCTGAGGAAATGGTGTAGGGAGAGCACGCGGCGTATGGCGCCAGAGTACCAGGCCATCGCTGGCTTGCAGCGCGGTTATACTCGCTCTATCGCCTGTTTGGAAGGCGAGGAAAACCATATTTTGAGCCACGGTGAGCGGGCCTGCACCTCCTTCTGCGCCCGTGTAGAGCCAGAGTACGGAGCCGTCTTTAGAACGGAGCGCCTCTACGCTGCCATTTTGTGCCTCCACAAAGATCACTCCATCTCTCGCGATTATAGAAGGCAGCACATCGGGAAGATGAA
>VBHV01000284.1 GCA_005881995.1 Chloroflexota bacterium
CTCGTACACCCTGGAACCGACCCCAGGAAATTGAAGTACAGGCTACGTTCAGCCACCACCGGCAGAACCGGACCTGCTTCTCCATTGCCCGGCAGGGATTGCACCACGATGGAGGTGTCTTCCGGGACAGCGCCTGAGGCGTTGGCGGGGACGAAGAGAAAGCCGTTGGCCGTAACACTGACTACGCCCAGCGGTGCGAGATTGATGGTTTGCTGCGAGAGGAAGTGGGTCCCCGCCCGCGTTACGAAGTAGGTGATGGCTACTTTGATGGCGGTCGAGTTGGGATTGAAGAGGGTCATGTATTCGCTGAAGGAGTTGCCCAGGTGGCCTTCGGCGAAGCTATAGACGGTTGGAAGTCCCTGCGTTCCCGGCGTCGCGCCAACTACCTCTACCCCTGTCGGAGTGGGCACGAGGGCGGGATAGTTGAAGAACTGCTGGCGTTCGCTAACCATGGCGATGCCGTTGGTAGAGACTACCTTCATTGCCACCAACGAGCCGGTATTGATGTCGCTATTGACGTTTTCGATTACCTGGCTCTTGGGCTGCACGGTCACATTGACGCTCTTTATGGTGCCGTTGGCAAGGGCGTAGGTAATGGTGGCGCTCGCGGCGGTGCCTGAGCCGTTGACGTCGGGGTTGGCAAGGATCAGCTTGTCGTGGGCGTCACGCCCTGCACAGAGCTGCCACCTTGAACCAGGTTGGCTACGCCGCTTATCGAGGTGCGGAAGTACAAGGGACGCTCAACCACAACGGGCTGCGTTGAGTCCACCTGAATGTAGAATTGTTTGCCGACGGGCAAGGTATTGTTGGCAACCAGTGTGTTGCGCTGCCCTGCTGGGATGGTCATGCTGGCCTGGCCGATCATGGCGCCGCCGCTAAAATAGCTGACGGTAATGGTCGCGGTTGGCTGTCCAAGCGGATTGAGCGCGGTAATGAAGGTGTAGTAGCCGGGAAGGGTCTCACCATTGGCAAAGATAAAGTGCATGCTGGTATGGGTCTGCCCAACGATATCTGAGCCGCCGGAGGTGTTGCCCAGGAAAGTAAAGTAGATGGGACGCTCGGCCACGATGGGGATATCCGAGGTGATGTACAGGGAAACATCCTGCCCGACGTTGGAGCTATTGCTCACCCTCATCACGTCGTTGACGTTGATGGTGCTGCGCGTGCTGGGACTCAGGGTCAGCGACTGGCTGAACGAAGCTCTACCGCGCAGCAGGTAGTTGACCACGACATGTGCAAGGCTGCTGATGGAAGGGTTTTCAAGCGTCAGCCACTCCTGGAAGTGGTTGCCGACATGCCCTTCCGCCAGGTACCACCTGGTGTTGCCCGGGACGTTGCGCTGTCCAGGGAGGGAGACGGCGGCGGTGATGAAGCCGTAGGCATTGGGGGTGCCCATGCCGGTTGCCATGTCGTAGCCTGCGGTGGCTGGATAATAGAGATTTGTACCGCTTGTTATGTCGTGGAAGGCATGGCTGTAGAGCGTGTTGCTGGCAAACAGGGTATAGAGCATGGGATTGAGGAAGCCAAGGTTGTACTTGCCATGTGCCAGCGCGTACTGGTCCGCCAGGGCGATCACCGCCGCCCACATGGGAGCAGCTGCCGAGGTTCCGCCGACTTCTATGAAGGGGCTGGTTGAAGAGCAGCCAGCTGCGCTGATGGTGCAATAGACGACGTAGCCGATATTGGGGTCGGCGTTCATGGCGATATCAGGCACTTCGCGGCAATGCTGTACGCCCGTGGCGTGACAGGGTAGGCCGCTGCTAAACGAGTTGATTACGCCCGGCCCGCTTTGATAGGATGGCATGCTCCATAGCTGGCTGATACCGCCGCCACTGCCAGCTGTGCCGCTTGGAGCATTTGACCAGGCGCTTTCGCTGTTATAGGTGTTAGTGTTATTGATGGTGAGGTGGGTGCCGCCGACACCGGTCATATAGGGATTGCTGGCCGGATCGTCAACTGCCAGGGTGCCATCGCCGCAATCATAGGCGCCATTGTCGCCAGAGGCGGCGAGCAGGGTTTGTCCCTGGGTACTCGCCTGTATAAAAAGTTGCTGTTCCGCGGCGATGTCGGTGGCGGAGAGATCTGGCTCACATAGACCCCAGCTGGTGCTGACGATCGGGATATCGTCGGACAAGATGCGCATCCATTCATCGTTGTAGCCGGTGCTGGTATTGGGGGCTTCGTAGACGAAGAGATTGGCCAGGCCGGGGAGCATGCCAAGCAGGGTTTGCATGTCCAGGTCGACTTCCAGCCCACCGGAGGACTGCACGGCCGGTCCGCCATCGATCAATTGTGTGTTGATGCGGGTCGGGGCGTGCTGGTCGTAGCAGGCCTGGTAATTACCGATGTCGCTGGCGGTGTAGGTATCCAGTTCGAAGAGGGCGATGCTCTGGCCTTCTCCATGCAGGCTTGTATTGTAGGCGGATGTAAAATTGTAAGCTGAGGCGAATTGGGCGGGTGTGAGATATTTCAAGCCGCTGCTGCCTGGTCCGGGGCAATTGAGTGTCCGCGGGGATCTGGATTTTGTGATCTCGCCTATATGAAGCGGCGGATGTGTTCGAACTACCCCATTGCTCAGGCCGCTGATGTTGAGCATGAGCGGGCGCAGGAGCAGGGGCACCCGCGGGGCATTGCCGTTGGCATAGAAGACTCGCCCGTCCCTGGCGCGATAGGTATGTATTTGCACTCCAAAGGCGCGTTCTGCCTGGACGACTGAGCCGGAAAAGTCGATCACCTGCTGGCCTGGAACAGTATGTGTCACCCTAAAGCCCTGCCCGCGCTGGTAGTCTGTTACCTGCTGCACATCTTGCGCGCCCGGCCCATACAACGCAGCAAACACCGCCGGATGCAAGTAGTGGTGGTAGAGATAGGAACCGGGTGTATAGAGTTCCTGCAGATAATGTTTCAAGGCAGTCGTACTGCGCAGGCTCAAATTGATGCTCAATGATAATCGAAGCTGTGGATCTGCGTTTCCCACCAGCTGGCTACGCGCAATCAGCGGCGAAACCGACGCGACCTCGCCGGTTGGCACGAGTGAGCTAGCCTGCGCAAAAGATTGAGCGGACAATGACGGAACGGGCGCGATAAATCGGGCCCCTACAAATAGAAGGATGAGTATAACCCATAGGTAGTACCTGGAACGTTGCATGACGGCCTCCCTATTCTCTGTAAAAAATACTTTCTCATCTCAGTATAGGGAGGGGGATGAAACGCTACCTTATGGATGGTACTGGGAAAAAATTGGCTTGATATCGCGGAGAAATATATCTGCTGTCTTTGGGCCAATACCTTTGAATGCCTGTAAACCAGAAGATAAGTCTTCTATAGAATGAGCCTGTTTCAAAAGCTCGGTGATCGTTCCATAGGTTTCTTGCAGCGCTTTTGAAACATCCAACAACTTTGTCGCGGTTGAGAAATCGTACCGAACATAATGGCCTCTGTCTAACACCTCAACAAGCTTATCCCATCCGGCTTGTCTGATTGCTTCCGGCGTTACGAGACCTTCTTTCACAAATTCAAAATACGTTCGCTTTGCTACTTCCTGCTGGATGGGTTTCCCAAATAACAGAGAAGCCAGAAACCACTTAAAGTATTCTGTCTCTTGCTTGGAAGCCAGATCAATTCCTAAGTCTTTGGCATATATCTTTTTCTGTTCCATTGCATGCCCTTATATGCATGAGTCGGATAGAGTGCTGTTTCTGCTTTCTGGTTTGTTGTGCCAGTAATAATGTTTTAGCGTAAACTACGGAAATTGGCTAGTGTCTGCCTTTTGCGATTGCATCTTTTATCATCCGCTCTCCGCAGGTTTCACTACCTTTGATTGGTCTATCCCATTTGTCGCGCATCAGTCCTGATTGCCGGAACAATCTATCAGCCTGGATAGTATCTCTATTTGTCCAGTACAAAAGCATGAGAACCAGGGTAAAATCTGCTCATTATTATCTACAATCTCTATCAACCTCGTTAGATGATTAAAGTAGCTTGCAGAGTCTAAGAGGAGCATACCGGTTTCGTTGTAGGTAAATAATGGCTCATCTTCATCAGCGTCTTCACCATGAATGGCATAATTACGCCGCTCTAGCAATCGATCTGCATGTTCCTTGAAAGCTTTTTGATCACCTCCTGTGGGAAGGATTTGCCTCAGTTCAATCATGCGCTGGCTTCGGATAATATCCCATACAATGTTGAGCACCTGTCCAGCATTTGGATAAGCGTTACCGAATTCTCTTTCTAGACGCTCATACCCTGCTAGTCTTTTACTTGCTATAAGACGACCAAAACTCATCCAGAGGCTTTCTGAAGCAGCACCTATTGTTACGGTTGCACTCAGATATAAGCCTCTTTTAAACGCTTCCACACTTTCACGTAAACATCGTTTTGTGCGGGAAGGTAGATGAGACTGATCTAGATGAGAGAGATAGTTGTCTCCGCTCGTCAACCGAAAACTTCGCTCTTCTCGGAAAGCTGCGGCAAGACGATACTTAGGAGCAACAACAGGCAAGCAGGCTGCACCTAGAGACCGATTGCCCTGAAGATACCAAATTCTAAATTGCAATTCTTCATTATAGTGAACAGATGAACCAATGGCGATAATTACTCCATGAGCATGAAGTAGCTGTATCGCTTCTCTTGCAGCAATATTCCATTTTACGAAATTGAGATCAGGCTCAATTCGGGTAAGTCCTTCTGGAGTTGGGCCTGGCTCACGCGCTAAGTTTGCATTGACACGAGACATGAGCAAATCAGAAGAAGCTGCATCTCTGTCAGAGAAAGACGATGAGTTTAATTCTTCTAGAATGATACGCTTTGCCATCTCAACGTCTACCATGCTCGGCAAAGTATAGTTATGGACAAATTGTTTTAGTTCTTCTTCAGTCATGAGTTCATTCTTGTATTAAGGAAATAATTCGAGGCAGCCCTTCTCTTTCACTGCGTCTAGGAAATCATAGTGATCGAAGGAGGATCAAATCATTGTATTCCTCACTAAACGATATGCGGGGTGACGCCATGGATTCCCGTCTTTTGCCGTAATCGTCGAAAGAGTGAATCGACATCAGCATAGGTGAGTGGCTGCCCTGACTGCTTCCCCCGCAATTTGACAAAGAGATGGTTTGTTTCAACCTCAGCAGTGTGTACCTT
>VBHV01000285.1:0-7030 GCA_005881995.1 Chloroflexota bacterium
GGATTTATATGTCCTGGTAGTTAGACGTACCGATTCACACAAAGAAAGCCTTGTAGCGGTTCTCGCGCTACAAGGCCTTTACAAGAAGATATCGGGTGAAACTGGCTTTCAATGGCCGCGAACTGCCATGGGATAGACGCGCAGGGCCACCGGATACCTCGAAGCAAAATTTTCAGGTGTGGAAAAGCTGCGAGTGATGAAATCACGGTATTTTTCCACGTAAGTACGCACCTTATCCGCGGGGGGATCATCGGAACTGACCCGCGCCTGACCGGTGAAGACAATGATATTCCCGCCTGACCCATTGCCGTCAAAATTGAGGGCAACGTTGGGGTTCTGCTGTAAATGTTCCAGCCGTTTAGCACCTGCCAGGCTGTAAATTAGAAAAGTCGACGTGGCTTCATCCCACAGAAACCAGACAGGGGTCGGTTGTGGCATTCCTTTCGCATCAACCGTCGTGAGCCAGATTAACCTTTCATCGCGCAGCCGGCGAGCCACCTGCTCACCAAAAGGTGACGCCGTGTCTGGAAGTTGAAACGTCATGTAGTTCTTCCCTCTCTTCTGAGTCCAATAAACAAAAACTTCAAAGCGCATGGCACCATCCATCGCAGCCAATACCAGGACGCGATGAATCGCGTCCCTACGCTCTATAGTACAATGTCAGAGGTGATTTCTATTCCTTATTTATGGGAGAATACCGCGTCTGGGTAGAGTAATCGTACTTGGCAGCACCATAACCGACCTGGTAGCGCAAGCGCCGCGCCTACCGCTTTCTGGCGAAGTCATTATCGGTGATGATTAGGTTGAGGGGCTCTTGCTCAAAAAGGGTAAGTAGATGAGAATATATTTTTGATACATTCTCATCTACTCAGTGTTTCGTTTCATCCTTACTTATATTAAGAAGAAGCTTTCTGGCTTCCTCAATAGTTTGAGCAGTTGCTAAATTTAAGTTCACAGAAGACAAAATTCCTGGCTTCATGACTCCACTGCTTTGTTGCTTTGCCAAACCAAGAAGTTCTGGAAAACGTACTTGAACAAGTCTGATGAGCATATCTTGCTGCTCTTGTATCCTTCCCTCTTCACGTCCCTCCTCTCGTCCCTCCTCTCGTCCTTTTTCCAATCCCTCCTCAACGATCTCCCGATATACCCACGATTCTCGTAGAATATCCTGGAACATACGAAACCTCCTTACAATTACCCCTATCTACTTATTTCTAATGCCAGTGTAGCATATCAGAAATAGCCTGTCGAGGGCTTATAAGCTCATCTCACCGCTGCTAATTGGCAATACCCCCATGAAACATGATATCCTATGTATCTGATACTAATGTACTCTATATAATAATGAGCTAAAACAATGCCAGATCAATCATCGCTTTTCGGGTCGGACATACCCCCGTCTATCAAAAAACAAACACCATCATCCACTGCATCCTCAACACACGCGGGAGAGCCCCTAGCAGCGCGCATGCGTCCGCGCACACTCGACGAGATACTGGGGCAGGATCACATCTTCGGACCAGGCCGCATACTCCGCCGCAGCATCGAGGAAGACCATATTCCATCGATGATTCTCTGGGGACCGCCGGGCAGCGGCAAAACAACTCTCGCTGAGGTGATTGCGCGCCAGACCCAGGCACGTTTCGCCACCCTCAGCGCGCCGACCAGCCGCTCAGCGGGCAGCACCGCCCGGTGAGGAGCCGGGTGCCGGCGCAAGAGCACCACGACCACGTACAGATAGGCGAGGGCGTTGAGGAGGAGGACGGCCGCCGGTCCTGCCACCGCAACGAGCAGGCCGGCCAGGGCCGGGCCGACCGCGCGTGCCAGGTTGTAGGAGACGCTGCTCAGGGTCACGGCCGCGGGCAGCTCGTCGGGCGGGACCAGTTCGGTGTTGACCGCCTGCCAGGCTGGGTTCCCCAGTACGGCCCCCAAACCGATTACGAAGGTGAAGCCGAGCAGCAGGGGCGCGTTCATCAGCCCCTCGGTGGCGAGCAGCAGGGGGCGGCGGTTCATCTGCATCAGCGCGATCAGGACGGGCGAGGTGGTGAAATGCATCATGAGCAAGACGCCTCCCATGTTCTGGAACCACGTCCCGATGTTGGCCGAAAGGCGAGGCGAACCAGATAGCGCGGAAAGCCGCGATGCGCAGCGGAGCCCATTCGGATGACTCCACCTGCTGGTTGGTTGTCTTGGCGTTCTTCATCAGTACGATCTTCGTAGTCCGGCGAGAGTAGTCCCGGGTGAGAGCCACTCCTCCCTCACACCAGCAGGCGCAGGGGAGCCAGGATACGCTCACTCACTTTGTTATACCACGGACGGCTCTGCCATTGCTCTCTGGTCAGTTCGAACACCTCGCTGGTATCTTCGGCGAAGAGCGCCGACATCTGCCCGGCGAACTGCGGGCTGTAGATCCCGACATTGATTTCATAGTTGCCGACCAGGCTCAGCCGGTCGAGGTTGCATGTGCCGACCGTCGACCACTGCCCATCGATGGTGCAGGTCTTTGCGTGCAGCATGGTGTAGCGGTAGCCAAAGATGCGCACGCCGCCTCGCAGCAGATCGGTGAAGTAACTATGAGAAATCCAGTCCGCCAGCACGTGATTGGAGACCCACGGCACCAGCACGCGCACATCGACGCCACGCCCGGCAGCCGCCTTCAGAGCGTCACGGAGCATGCGGTCGGGCACGAAGTAGGCGGTCGTGAGCAGGATGAACTGCTCCGCCCGGTCGATGGCGGCGATATGCAGGTCGCGGATCGGAAAAGACAGGCGCATGGCCTCGTTCTGGCTGACGGTCAGGCGCGAGTCCACGGGCGCGTGATAGCGCTGGGTGATGCGCTCAGGCACCGGGCAGAAGCGGTTCCAGAAGGCGATGAAGGAGCGCGCCAGTTCCGCTGCCGCCGCGCCGCGCAGGCCCAGGTGGGTATCGCGCCACTGTGTCGCGTAGACCGAGCCAATATTGTAGCCCCCGATAAAGCTCATTGCGCCATCGACGATGAGCAGCTTGCGGTGGTCCAGCGCGAAGCGGCGTGGATCAAGCCAGTGCCACGGACGGTGCAGAGCGCTGTATTCGAGCACATGCACTGGTGGGGCAAAAGACGCTTTGAAGCTGCGTGGCACCACGAGATTGCCGAACCGATCGAAAATGACGTAAACTGCCACGCCTTCTGCCGCTTTTCGCTCCAGATGCGCTTGAAATTCCCGGCCAACAGCATCATCTTTCCAGATGTAGGTTTCTAGATAGATACACTCTTGCGCCCCATCGATGGCCTCCAGCATCGCATCGTACAGATCGCGCCCGTAGGAATACAATTGGAGGAAGTTCTCGCCCACCTGCACTTTCTCGAAGCGTTCATGGGGAAAGCTCGTGTCGTGCTTGCGCCGTCTCCCCAATGCGGCAATGCCCAGCAGAACGGCGACAGTCAGAACCTGCGCCGTCACTATGCCGAGGGTAATCCTGCGCGCGAGGCGCAAGAGAGACAGCCGATTGAGTCTCCTGGAGAGGCTCTTGAAAAGGGGGCCTGTTCGTTGCGATCTATTCAACATGTACAACTCGCTTTCTTGTTTCTTTCCAAAGGAAAGGCCAGAACCTGGCCCTGAATTATAAGGAATGAGTAGAGCCAACGGCTGGCACGCTCCGTATCGGATCAAAGGAACGTAGGTATCGTTACCTCGATTCTGTGCGTAAAGCGTGGCTACAGGCGTGGCCGAAGGCGTGAAAAAGCGGCAGAGGCTTCCACGCCATTCGTTTTTGCGCCATCGAAACGAACACGGGCTTTTTTACGCCCCGGCAAACGCACTTCCTCACGCGCGACCGTTACGCTCAGGACGAGAACTAGTCCTGCTCTCGGGAGCCACTCTGATCGAGGCAAAACTCGCGTTCAGCGACCTGCGAGACGCAAATCTCCCCGGTGCCGACCTCACCGGCGCTGATCTGACGGGAGCGAATTTACTCGGCGCGAACGTGAGCGGAGCGGTGTTGAACTATGCGAGCTTAACCGAGGCACTGATCACTGACGAACAACTGAGCACCGCGAAATCCCGGCTCGGATAGCGCCGGGCGGCGAGCAGTTCTATCGAGGGCAGACCCGGGTTTTTCCGGGCCGGAGGAGCAATCACCATGGCAAACCAGGAGCAACTGGACATTTTGAAACAGGGCATAGCAGAGGTCTGGAACAGATGGAGACTGGACAATCCCGAACAGAGGCCCGAACTTCAGGCGGCTGATCTGGCCGAGGCGAACTTAGCCGGAATGGACCTCGCTTACGCCGACCTCACTGAGGCCGACCTGAGCGAAGCCGATCTGAACAACGCCGATCTGAGCGGGGCTCATTTAGCAGGGGCTAATCTCAGTGGGGCAAACTTAGCCGGGGCCAATCTCAGCGGGGCCGATTTGAGCGGAGCGAATCTTGTTGGGGCGGACCTGGTCGCTGCTGATCTGAACGAAACGAACCTCACCGGCGCTTATGTGCGCGCCGCCAATTTCAGTTGGATAAATGTCTCCCAGGCGATCATCACCGCCGCGCAATTGAAGTCGGCTCGTCTGTCCCCAGACGACTTGTAGCGCCAGGGTGAGCGTGAAAGGGCCGCACACCTTCAGTCGGCGAAGCCATGAGGGGCTATCGACCGGCGAGATACATCCAGGAGGAGAAGAAGAGCAGATGTCTCAATCACCATGCGAACATATTGAAGCCATCATCCAGCAGATTACGCAGGACTTGCAGGCCATCGACGATCAATTGCATGCCCTGGAAGTGGAGGGCATGAACCTGATGAATCCCTGGACCTACCTCGTGCTGCAGCGACAGGGTGACGGCCTCGCCGAAAAGAAACGCACGCTGCAAGACGCCTGGGACCGCGCAATGACCGACCTGGCTATTTGCAGGTCCCAGCCCTCGCCGCAAGACCTTCAATCGGCCCAATCCTAAGCCTCTTTTTTACGGTTCCAGCGACGCTTTCTTTCACTCTCTGTCGCTATTGTAACGAGTAAAGATTGGAACTGCTTCTCTGACAATGGCTTGAAATCCTTACGAACCATTAGGTGCAGGAGCGCATAAGCACTCTCTCCCCGCGGGACACAGCTATACGGGAGAGGGTGGGAGGAGACCAGACGTGAAGAAAGAAAAGGAAAGAAAGCATAGATTACTACCGAGCCGAAAAACACTCTTAAGACAGAAACAAGTGTTACTTACAGGTGTCCTGTTGACCGCGCTCTTGCTGCTGCTTTTTGGTATATGCAGCAGACTATCGGCACCCGATCTCAATCAGCCGCCGAGAGGTACAACAGCCATTGACTACACCGCGTTCCTCGCGCAGGTCAAGGCGGGGAATGTCCTGGTCGTCAGCCTGTCGGGTCAGGAGATTGTGGGCGCGCTGGCCCGGCCGCTCACCGGGGATCGGTCTACACCGGCTTCACAAACAAAGATGACTCAGCAACAGGCCGTCACGGCCTTCGACGCCTGGTATTACAGCCCCGGCAGCGATGTCCCCGACCAGGGGACGGGGACAGCAGCAGCGGCCCATCTTCCTCAACCGGCGCAACTCGTCTCTACCCGCTTGCCTGAAATAGGCAACGTGGCTCTCATACCCCTGCTCATCAGCAAGCACGTGGTGATCAAAACGCAGTCCTCGGCGCAACTGCCTCCATGGTTCTCGCTGTTCTGGAAGCTGCTCCCTTTCCTCGTGCTGCTGCTGATGCTGCCCTGGGCCCTGAACCCCGGCAGACGCGTTCGGTCTCCCGGCGCCATGAGCGATTACATGTCCTTCAACCCGACCAGGAACTACGCTGAACCCGAGAGGAGAAACGCCCCGGCACCAGAGGCACCACTCGATGACACCTCTGCAAGGGACAAAACGGTCCCTGGGCGTACCTCTTCTCCGTTACCTCCAGAACTGCAACCGCCCCCTGTCACCTTCGCCGACGTGGCGGGAATCGACGAGGTGCGCCAGGAAGTCCAGGAACTCGTGCGGTTCCTACGCGCTCCCGAAAGCTTCGAGCGGCTGGGAGCGCGCATCCCGCGAGGCGCTCTGCTGGTGGGCCCTCCCGGCACGGGCAAGACCCTGCTCGCGAAGGCCGTCGCCGGTGAAGCAGGGGTGCCGTTTTTCAGCGTGAGCGCCTCGGAGTTCGTCGAGATGTACGTCGGTGTTGGGGCGAAGCGGGTGCGCGACTTGTTCTACAAGGCGCGTGAGCACACCCCCTGCGTCATCTTCATCGATGAGCTGGACGCGGTGGGCCGCAAACGCAACGTCAGGCTGGTCGGTAGCGATGAGCGGGACCAGACGCTCAACCAACTGCTGGTCGAACTCGACGGGTTCGCGGCGCGGCAGACCATCGTCGTGCTGGCGGCCACCAACCGCGCCGATATCCTGGACCCGGCCCTGTTGCGCCCGGGCCGCTTTGACCGCCATATCAGCGTCTCGCTGCCGGACAGGGCGGGCCGCCTGGCGATCCTCCAGGTACATACGCGCCACACTCCCCTGGACAGGAGCGTGAGCCTGGAACGGCTGGCCCGGCTCACCACGGGCATGAGTGGCGCCGACCTCGCCAATCTCGTCAACGAGGCGGCTCTGCGCGCTGCGCGCGGCGACCTGGAGCGCATCACCAGCGCCTGCTTCGAGGAAGCGCTGTCACGGATCCTCCTGGGGGCGCAGCGTCCCATCGTCCTCTCGGAAGCGGAGCAGCGCATCGTCGCCTATCACGAGGCGGGGCACGCGCTGGTAGCCCACTCCCTGCCGGAGGCCGACCGCGTGAGCTTTGTCTCCATCCTACCGCGCGGGCAGAGCCTGGGCGTGACGCAGTTCGTGGCCGAGGAGGACCGCTACAACTACAGCCGGGAACAACTCATGGCTCGCCTGGCCGTAGGACTGGGAGGTCGGGCTGCGGAAGAAATAACCTTTGGGTCAGAGCGAGTGACCACCGGCGCTGAGAACGATTTCCAGGCGGTGACAGGTCTCGCCCGCAAGATGGTCACGCGCTGGGGCATGAGCGAGCGCGTGGGTGCAATGTTCCTCGAGGGCCGAGGATCCGCAGG
>VBHV01000285.1:7109-9359 GCA_005881995.1 Chloroflexota bacterium
ACCAGGCTGCCAGAGCGTTGTTGAGCGAGCACCGCGAGCAGCTCGACCAGCTGGCTCTTGCGCTCATGGAACGCGAGCAACTGGATCGCGCTGCCTTCGAGCAGCTGGTAAGCGAGTAAGAGACCAGGAAATAGAGCGCTAGCCCCTCTGCAGACCTTCAATCCAGCGAGATCACAAAAGAGGGGCTTGCCTTTTTTATGCCACTACCAACGCTTCTCTCCACACCCTACGCGTACGCTACCTATACAGCTACGCACACCATCATCCCCCTTCGAGGACTGGAAAGCATCAAAGTCAATGGCGCCCTTATCACGCGTGGCAACGTGAGCGCCGATAACGGCATCATCCACGTCATCGACAAGGTGCTCGTGCCTCGTTTCATGGTCCTCTGAAGCGGCAGGCGTTTCTCGCGTTAGTACGTTGAATTGCGAGGCCGCGCCGTCCTATAGTGGCTCTTGCTCATTGAGTAAAGGGGGCTTGTTACTGTCTATCAAGCAAGACGATAACGGCCCCCTGGTAGCTTTGGACCAGATGTAACAAGCGGAGATATCGATGCCTTTGGCCGGGGGAGGGTAGATACATCGACGATGAGAGACAGCAGGCCATAAGGCTAGACTACATCGATTGCCCAGGCAAAACGGGCAAGGCGCGGCGAGCCACTCTCTCATGCTAGCTTTGCGGTTAGAGAGAAGAGTGGCTCGCTTTCCTCTATTCGCTAACGGTCGGGTGAAAATGCCTCTCGACTCAGCGTAGCGACGAGACTGGTGAGCACACCTACAATCAAGACCGGACCCGAAAGGCCCCTGAGAGGGCCCAGAGCGCCAACGTTGTTGATGAGTGCCAGGACCAGCACCGTCAGCGTGACACCTATCAGGATGACCATGTCGCCAACGATGAAATTGTAGATGGCTTTGATGATCTTCATGGATTCACCTCTTGTTTTTGTACTGTAGTGGGAGTTGATTGATTCTCTATGGTTGCCTGCGCTCGCTGCTGCTTTTTCACCCGTTTGAGCCAGACAATGAGCGAGAACGCCGCGCCCAGGTAGATGGCGGCGAGGACGAGGAGGAAGACATCCGACAGCGGCCACTCCACGCCAAACCCCTCACCCAACCAGAAGGTGCCAAAGGTCGTCAGCATGATGCCGACGATGAACTTCAGCGTGTTCTCGGGCACGTTTGCCAGCGGCACGCGCACGAGCGCACCAACCAGAATGACCAGCAGGCCGGCAGCGAGGGCGCCCAGCGCGGCGGAAGCAATGCCGCTGGAGCGCGAGACGGCGCTTGTTGCCGCGCTCAGCCCAAAGGTGATCACAATGAAGGCCACCTCGAGTCCCTCGAGCAAGACCGACTTGTACGACAGCAGGAACCCGAAGAGGTCGAAGCGGGGCGATGAGGCATCGGCGCCGCCGCGCGCGCGAAGTTCCGCCCGGGTTTCCTCGTAAACGGCCTGTTCGTCGTGGCGCGCTTTCAAACCGGCGTAGCGCATGATGGCGTTCTTCAACCACTTCAACCCGAAGAGGAGCAAGAGCGTGCCGATGACCGTGCGCAGGACATCGAGTGGGACCCATTGCACAAGCGCGGTCCCCAGCGTCGCGACCAGCAGGGCGAGCGTCGCCGCGGCGGCGAGCGCGCCGAGCAGCGCGCTTCGCCAGTTGACGGTGACGCCGACGACCAGGACGATGGTGAAGGCCTCCACGAACTCAACGGCGGAGGCGAAAAATGCGGCAGTAGCCACAACCCATTGCATAGAGATGCTCCTTTGCGTGGCTGCTCCGCTCGAGGAGCGGAGCAGCCGCTTGCCATCGCTCCGTTGGAACAGGGATGGCGCTTTCTAGACTGAACCTCTGCGTAGTGTACTCGCGCTGCGTCAGGAAAAGCGTTGGCCGGGGCGTAAAACCCAAGATCAGGTTGAGGTGGTCGCGGTAGCGCAGCCCGAAGAGGCCGCCGAGGAGCGTCGAGAAGAACGTCGCGAGCGACAGGAGTATCGCGCCCATTATTTTGCTTTTCATCCTTCCACTTTTACAGGTTATACAGGCAAAAACGCTGTCGTTCACGGGCACTGCGAGACGCCGTGATGGACGAGCAGTTCATCCACCGAGAATATTGACCGCGCGGGCGATCAGTATCCCGACGACCGCGAGCGACAGCATTGCCTCGGACATCATGAGCATCTTCGCCGCTCTCGTGAGCGGATAGGTGTCGGCGGGGCTCAGAGCGGTCGCCCCGGTAAAGGCGACGAACAGATAAT
>VBHV01000737.1:0-1465 GCA_005881995.1 Chloroflexota bacterium
CAGGGCTGCTTGCTCCTAAAAGACTGGCAGAGGAAAAGGGGGCAGCGATGAAGGAGATGCTGACGATCACGATAGTGAGTGAGGAGAACATATGAGACGAGAATTTACCCTGACACATGTTGTTCGCGGCTACGATGAATGCAATTGTTTTGGCCTGCTTACCCCCGCAGCCTTCTTACGCCTTTTGCAGGATATCTCGGCCCACGATATTCTCCTGGATACGAAGCTTGAATATGACGGCTCCTTGGTGATCAGGAGGTCGATCGTGAACTTCAAAGCTCCCGTCAAGAAGTTCACCCGGCTCGAATTGAAGACCTTCGGCACCGGATTTGGCCGTGTTTCGTCTCAACGTGGCTATGAAGTGCGTCTCGCGGGTCAACCCTCTGCCGAACCGATCATTTCTGCACGCACGACCTTTGTCTACCTTGGTCTTCATGGTAGACCGCAGCGTGTGCCGGAAAAGATGGTAGAGATCTGGCGACCGGATGTGCCGGAGCCATCGCAGGCAGAAATGCCCATGCCAGCTTTTCCTGAAAGCGAGCCAGCAACCTTCACCTTTCATGTGGGTTTCTCTGATATTGACCTTGAGATGCATATGAATAACGCTGCCATCGTTGAGAAGTTAGACAATGCAGCCTGGGATGTGTATGCAGCAGAGGGCGTAACACTGGCAACAGCCCGCATGGATGCTCTCACCTATGACATCGAATATATGGCTAGCCCCCGACTCGGTGACCGGCTCGAAATACACACCTGGTTCTCACCTGCTCCAGCACCTGGACAGGAATTTGGCCGCTTCCAGCAGATCACACGAGCGGGCAAAGTGATGGCCCGCGCCCACTCTCGCTGGCTCTGGAAAGCGGAGAAACGCAGTGGAGTCGAAATCCTGAACCGAGAGGAAATCGACACGAGAAGCAATGACCCGCGAGAGGCGCAACGAGACGAAAGCAAGCAAGTATTGGTTGCAGTTCGATAGGGAAATGCGGGAAAGAGCGCGAGGGAATCATCATCAGGTCTCCTCCACATTAAGTGAGCCTACTTGCTTTGATGACTGGAATGAATTTCTTGTAATTATGAAGGGGTAATTAGTTAGGGACGCTTACAGCATCTGCATCCGACGACGCTTACTGGTTTTTGATTGTTGAGAAGAGCGCCGAGACACTGTTCCTGCTCTCGTTGCGCTCTAGCTACCTGCAAGGAGTCATTCATCATGGACTGTCAGTTTTGTGGAACGCAACTTCCTTCGGAGGCCAGGGCCTGTCCCACTTGTGGAACGCCTACTCCTGCTTCCTCTGCTATTGCTGCTGCCTCGGCGTATGCTCCGACCATACCAGCAGCGGCAGGATCATCCCCTACTGTAGTGAGTGCTCCGCCTCCCCCGCCGACCCAGTATGGGGCAAACCCGTATGCTAGCCCCTTGCAAAGTCCTTATCCTGTCAACCCCTATGAGGCACCAGCGCCATTG
>VBHV01000737.1:1499-2488 GCA_005881995.1 Chloroflexota bacterium
CCTGGCTTCGGATTTCAAGTGCCAGCGCCACTTTTACGACGAATGGCACCTTTACGATTTTGCATACTACCACCACTGGTACGCAGCAGGTTGGGCAAAACATGGTCTCCAGCTATACTCAGCAGGGGGTATTCAATGGAGATCTTTCAGGTTCGTATACGGAGGGGGGAACATCCACTCTCCATTCAGACAACACGTCAACTTTCTCTGGGACTGATACCTGTACCTGTACCGTAATGGGAAAGTCAGGCACTCTCATGTGGTCCTTTACCGGGACGAGTGCAGCCGATGGGAGCTTCCAGGGACAAGTTTTTGGCTTTCAGGGAACAGGTGACCTAGCGAACCTGCACGGGCAGGGAACGTTCCAGGGGAAAGGAAATAACGGCACCTACTCAGGCCAGTTGCACTTCGATGCCTAGGCATAGCGGGCCCATCGGTCATGTATCAGTGCGGTGCTTCGCCAACGGGATAAACTGGAGAAAACTCTGAAAGGAGGAGTCCCTATTGAAGCAACTGAGCACACTTAAAGTGACGGAGAGCCTCATCATCGATCTCAAGATGATGATGGAACTACTGGCAAAACGCAGGCAGTTGCGAGCGCGAGAGCACTGGACGCGAGCGCGCCTTCAAACGTGTATTGTTCCTGGTTTGCGAAAGGGGCTGATCTTATGGCTCTGGCATTCTCGCTCCCATGTGCTGATGACGCTGTCTCGCGGCGGAGAGTAGTTGAGACTGGGGGAGCTGTGCTCTTCCTGCAAGACTTCTGCACGGCATCTCTGGTCGAGTCGCTCAAGCCGGACGGTGGACTGCGGGCCTTTGCACGTCTGCCGGAGCGGGAACATTTCCTGCTGAGAGAGATGGCTGAGCGTCCAGATAACATGTTGACGCTGGCCTATACAGCCGAGGGCATGATTGTTGGGCAGGTGACGCTGGCACCGGCAGAGAGCTCCTGGCGGGGATTGACGAACCCCTATGAAATTGCCTTTGAG
>VBHV01000286.1 GCA_005881995.1 Chloroflexota bacterium
GCCAACCACCAGCAATAGCCCTCCCACGACAAGTGCACCCAGCCATTGAGCGCGCGTAGGTCTGGGAGAACCGCGTAGGCGCAGGAAAACATAGAGAATAATACCAGCCGTCAATTGCCGCACACCCGCCACAAAGAACGGCGGAAACCCTTCCAGGGCGATACGCATACCAAGATACGTAGCGCCCCAGAGTGTATAGAGCGAAATTAACGATAAAATGATCAACAATCGATTATGTGCAGGCGCTATAGGCGCGCTTTTAGAGGACTGCACTCCACCAGCTACGATTTGTACCGCTGCCGTTTTCGTTACGTGACTATCTCCCATAATATAACCTAATGAAATCCATACCAGTTGCGCCGCCGCTCCCATTCAGGACTGTCGGGGCCATCAATACTGTTAACCCCCCAACGAACGGCTGCAATATCGATCAGTATTAGCATGACCATGAGCGAAATCAGAAACTCCATCATGCCCTCCTCTGGCTGTAGAGCCAATGTTCGTAGTGTTATTCTTCCCTAAGATGAGGATATACAATGCTTCATTATTCATGGTAACAGAGAACCACTTCCTGTTACTACAGCCAAAGCGAGCGGGATAGGAGAGTCAATTGTGCGCCTCTTGTTCCAACAAGTGCTGCTTGCGTTCAACTCCCCAACGATAGCCACCCATATTCCCATCTTCTCTCACAACGCGATGGCAGGGGACAACAATTGCCACGGGATTTGTCGCACAGGCGCGCGCAACGGCACGTCTCGCCTGCGGCTGCCCGATGGCCTGCGCAATCTGGCTATATGAACGAGTATCTCCGTAGGGAATGGCGCGTAACTCCTGCCAGACACGCCACTGAAACGCTGTCGCTTGCACATCCACCGGCAAATCAAGGTGTGGCTGCTGACCATTGAGATGCTTTACCAGCGCCTCTACCCATTGATGAAGACCTGTTCCCTCTGCGTCATGCTGGATATCTGCCCTGGGATATTCCAGGCGCAAAGCTGACTCAAGCACGGTATCAGCCTCCCCGATACACACGCCACAGACACCTTTATCGGTAGCGGCAACCAGCAGCCGTCCCAGAGGGGAATCGACAATGCTATAGTTAATATGCATTCCAAGGCCACCACGCCTGTATGTTGTCGGAGTCATACCAAGCTGTACAGGTGTACGCTCGTATAGGCGACTGCTGGAACTATAGCCAACCTCATACAATGCTTTTGTCACGGATTCTCCCTCCTTCAACTGCTCTTTTAACTGATCCAGGCGACGCGCTTCCGCGTATTGGCGCGGCGTAATACCCATGATACGCTTGAAAACGCGTTGTAGATGATATGGACTCAAGTTGACATGCGCACTGAGTTCAGCCAGGCTCAACGAATCTTCAATATGCTCCTCGATATAGCGGCAGGCTCGCTGCACGAGTTCCACCTGCGGATCGGCCTCCCCGTCTTCGCGCGGATGGCAGCGTTTGCAAGCGCGAAAACCCGCCTGCTCTGCCGCTTCTGGCGCTGTAAAGAACATAACGTTCTCTCGTTTTGGCCGCTTCGAAGGGCAGGATGGTTTGCAATAAATGCCGGTGGAGCGCACGGCGACGAAAAACGTGCCGTTGGCGCTGCTATCTCGTTCCATAAATGCTTGCCAGTATTGCTCTTCAATATTATCTTTCACATTTTGCATCTTTCATTTCTCCTGACTTTTCTAAAACCCCGTAGTAGTATGATAAGACATAATGATGTGGGTTACTATCCGTTTCTTGCTGTATAATCCGTTCTCCAAAATAAACAGAGCCGCCAGCCCGCCTTAGAACAGCCTCTAGAGGCACGCCAGCGAAGCCTAATTTACGGCAAAAAACCTTTGAGGGATCGTCGAGCAGCAGCTTGAGTGTCTTGGCCTGTACCTTGCTTTGAGCTAGCTCCGCGTCAGTGTTATGGAAAACCAGACACTGGTCGAATTGAATTCTTTGTTGCTCAGTATCGGCGAGTGGATGGGGTTCTTAACGCAAGAGGGTTCCTTATAAATTATTTGTGATGTGCCAGTGCTGTTTGTTAACGAATTGTGATGCTAAAACAACTTTAAAGTGCTATACTAATTATGGATAGACAAGAGTCTTTTGTTGCTGGTAGTTGAAACAAGGAGGTTTACTATGTTGAGCAACAGTACTGAGATGGAAGGGACAGCAAAGCAGGGGGCATGGCTCTTACGGAGAGTCGCCCTGCCACTGCTGGTGGCACTGCTGGCCCTGGGCTTTGTCGGCATGAGCACGGGACTTGCAAGCTCTTCGGCTTCACTACATCCCGCCGTAGTTTCCACGCAACAGGCTGACGCTGCACCCGCCTTGAGCGTCTATAACGCGACGGTCTATATCGGCTGGACAGGCAGGAATGCAGCTCATAACCTGAACCTGATGACCTATGACCAGACGAGCCAGACCTTTGGCCCCACCGTGGTGCTCACCGATACTACGCTGGTGGGTGCGGGACCCAGTCTGGCGATCTTTAACGGCAATCTCGCTGTGGCATGGATGGGAACCGATCACCGGCTCAATCTTGGTTTCTATAAGCCGGGGGACCCGACACACCTGGCCAACAAAGTGACCCTGAGCGAGACCTCGAACAATGCTCCCTCCATTGTCACCTTTAATGGTCGTCTCTACCTGAGTTGGAGAGGAACGGATGGGCGCTTGAACATCATCTCCTCTGCCGATGCCAAAACCTTCAACACGAAGGTCACCTACAACATTTCCGTCACGACCAGCCCGACGCTCCAGACGGCGGATGGTGTCCTGTTTTTGGCCTGGGAAGATACGAGCGCCAGCTCGCATATTGTGTTCGCACAATATAATCCGTCGAATCCAGCGACTCTGAACGCTGTGGTCACCACAACCTCGACCAGCACGCTTCCCGTGAGTCTTTTCACAGCAGGCGTTGCCGCGCCGGATCTCAGAGTGGCCTGGACAGCCAGCGATGCCCATATCAATCTGGGCATCTACGAAGGCGACCAGACTCTTCACAATACGGTCACCACGACCCAAACCTCGCCCTATGGTCCCGCCCTGTACGTGCCTTACCTGAGCTGGACAGGGACTGACGCAGCTCAGAGCGTCAATATCAGTCAGGTCAACTTCTAGCTACAGTTTTGTGTGAGCAAAGACCCGGCTCCTTTAAAAGGAGCCGGGTCGATTGATTGTAAAGGAGATTTGCTATGTTTAATAACATCGCTGATGAGAAGGACACAGCAAAGCTAAGAGAAGTGAAAGTGCCTGCCGGAAATAAGGAACACCCATCATCAACCACGTGATACAATCCAATCATAAGAGAAACCTACATTTGAACCTAGCCATCCCAGGAGGAACCATGTCCGAACCCGACCGCTTAAAATCTAATATTGACGAACTCGTACCTGATATAGTGGCCATGCGCCGCGACCTGCACGAGCATCCCGAACTTGCATTTGAAGAGGTGCGCACCTCCGGCATCGTGGCACAGCGCCTGCGCACCCTCGGCTTAGAAGTGCAAACCGGGATTGCCAAAACCGGCGTAGTTGGCCTGTTAAAGGGAGGCGCGAGCAAGCCCGGGGCAAAAACCATCGCCATTCGCGCCGATATGGACGCGCTACCCATTCACGAGTTGAACGAGATCGACTATCGCTCCACCGTCGATGGCAAAATGCACGCCTGCGGTCATGATGGACATACCTCGATCCTGCTCGCCGTCGCCGATATTTTAACCAAACGCAGGGATGACCTGGCGGGCAACATCAAATTTGTCTTTCAACCCGCCGAAGAACGTGTTGGCGGGGCCGAGCCGATGGTCAAGGCAGGCACGATGCAGGGCGTAGATGGCATTATCGGCCTGCATCTTATCAGCGACTATCCGCTTGGTCGCGTCGGCGTGCGTTCAGGCCCGGTCTTCGCCAGCGCAGATAGGATTACCCTGACCGTTCATGGGAAGGGCGGTCACGCAGCCATGCCCGAAACAACGGTTGATCCCATCGTCATCGCGGCCTACATCGTTACGGCACTCCAAACGCTCATCAGCCGCGAGACCTCGCCGTTCAGCCCTGCTGTGATTACTATTGGACAGATTTCGGCTGGCACCGCGTTCAACATCATCCCTGAAACAGCGGTAATGTATGGCACCATGCGTTCCTTCACAAAGGAACACCGTGAAAAATTGTTGCGCCGTATTCGCGAAGTGGCGACGGGCGTGGCAAGCGCGATGGGTGGTTCCTGCGACGTGGAAATTATCGACGGCTGCCCCCCATGCGTTAATGATGAGGCAATGACAGAACTTGTGCGCAGCGCTGCCGTTGCGTCTGTCGGTGAGCAGGATGTAGACACCAGCGAGGCAGTAATGAGTACCGGCAGC
>VBHV01000287.1:0-4627 GCA_005881995.1 Chloroflexota bacterium
CGCCATTCTCATCTGCTACGCCAAGCGTCAAAGATTCAGAAAAGAAAGGGCCAATTTGTTTGACAGGGAAATTCACGACTCCCATCACCAGTCTGCCCAGGAGTTCTTCTTTTGTATAATATTTCGTAATCTGAGCCGATGATTTCTTAATTCCAATTTCTGGTCCAAAATCGATCTCTAATTTGTAAGCTGGCTTGCGCGCCTGTGGAAAATCCTCCACTTTGATCACCCTACCCACGCGGATATCGACTTTCTCGAAGTCATCATACGTTATCATGCTTCACACCTCCGTGAGGGGTATTATAGCAGGAGGAGAGCAATTTGCAACTCACAAAGCCGCGATCCCCTTGATAAGATACGCTAGCGTCCTCATATCCCCCAACAGAAACGTCTCCTTCACATCCACTGGTCTCCCTTCCCCTTGTCGATTGACCCAGACCGTTGTATATCCCAGTTCGGTCGCGGGTACTATATCGTATTTGAAGCCGAAACCAGCGTGCCAGATATCCGAGACCGGCAAGCCCAGCCGTTCACGCGCCAGCAGAAAGCCTTTGTGACTGGGTTTATATGCTCCCGCCTGTTCAGCAGTAATAATTTCATCGAATTTCACGCCTATCGTGCCCTCAGTCTCAGCAATAATATCGTTGTCAGTATTCGTAATAAGTGCTACTTTCAGGAATCTCTGCAATTCTAGAATAGCTTCTTTAGTATCGGGAAACGGTTTCCATGTTCCCATTGCATTAGCAAATTCCTCGAGGTCTTGCTCAGCATAGGGGACCTGGGCAGTGTCCAGGGCCATGCGCATGGTATCACGCAGCACCTCACGGTAGGGACGATAGTGTTCTTGAATAAACACAAACTGAATCTCTTCCCACTGTCGTTGCAAAGCGTGCGTATCGATGCCCTCAATATTGTGCGCGGCCAGTCTCTGAGCGAAAAACTGCTGAATGGCGCTTTCCCAGTCGATCAGGGTGCCATAGCAGTCAAAGGTGATGGCTTTTGGAAGAGTAACCACGAGGATACCTCCTTACGATGCAGGAACAACGAAGTTTACTATGCTTTCTCGACGGCGATAAAATTTCTGTTGAACAAACCGCCTGATACTGTTATACTACAACATACTAACCAAACGAGATGGGTGTACTGTCTTTTTTACCTTTGGCCGGAACAATTCACAATTGGTGTGGGGATGCAGGCGCCTATTTCACCTATCCCCATAACACCTGATCTGGATAAGCCACCTCTGGCATAGAAACTCAGGAGGATAAGCGTTTCATGAAGGTCTATACTGCGGAACACATTCGCAACGTAGCGTTGATTTCCCATGTTGGAGCAGGTAAAACATCTCTCATAGATGCTGCGCTGTATGATAGCGGGGCGGTCACGCGACAAGGCAAAGTTGATGAGGGCAGCTCAATCGGCGATCACGATCCCGATGAACTCAAACGACGCATGACGTTGCATGCCAAAGTGCTGCCCGTCGAATGGAAAAACACCAAGATCAACTTCATTGATACCCCCGGCTATGCGGACTTCGTAGGTGAAGTCAAAGCGGCGCTGCGCGTGGCCGACGCGGTGCTGGTGGTAGTAACGGCTGAAAAAGGCGTAGAGGTCGGTACTGAATTGACCTGGAACTACGCCGACGAGCGCAATTTACCGCGTATGGTGCTTGTGAACAAACTGGATCGAGAAAATACCTCGTTCGACCAGGCGCTCGAATCGCTGCGCAAGCAGTTCGGCTTGAAAGTCGTCCCACTACAACTCCCTATTGGTGAGCAGGCAGGCTTCAAAGGCGTGGTAGACCTGGTGACACAAAAAGGCTACACCTTTGAGGGCGGCAACAAAGTACAGGAAGTTCCCATTCCGGCTGACATCAAAGAGCGCATGAGCAGCTATCGCGAGCAGCTGATCGAGTCCGCGGTCGAAAGCGATGACGCGGTGATGGAGAAATTCCTGGAGGGCGAAGAACTCAGCGACGAAGAAATTCTCTCGGTTATCAAGCAGGGGACACGCACCGGTCAATTAATTCCGGTGCTGTGTGGTTCGACCAGCAAAAACATCGGTGTGCAGACACTCCTCGACGCCATCGCTGACTACCTCCCAAACGCAGCAGACGCGCTGCCAGAGGACACGCAGGCCTTTGGCAACAATCTCTCAATGTTTGTCTTCAAGACGGCGGCAGCGCAAGTCGGTACCATTAGCAATTTCAGGATTTATACAGGGACGCTCAAGCCGGATATGCATGTGTATAACCTGCAAACGAAGGCCGATGAGCGCATTGGACAACTCATCACGCCGCGCGGCAAAATGCAAGAGAGTGCCACCGAAATTCCCGCAGGCGACTTCGGAGCAGTCGCGAAGCTCGCCAACACCCACACTGGCGATACGCTTTCCAGTAACAAAGACGCTGCCGATCCCCTGGAACCCGTTAACTTCCCAGAGCCTTGCTACACCGTCGCCGTTTTCCCAAAAAGTAAGGCCGACCTGGATAAAATGAGTAATGCACTGGCTCGTGTTGTAGAAGAAGATCGCACGCTGCGCGTTACGCGCGACCCGGAAACCGCCGAAGTGCTGCTCTCCGGCATCGGTGAATCCCACCTGCAGATTGTCATCGAGGGCATCAAGCGTAAATACTCGGTTGACCTGGAGGCGCGCGAGCCGCGCATCTCCTATCGCGAAACCATTCGCAAGAAGGCCCGCGCCAATGGCCGCCACAAGCGCCAGAGCGGCGGTCATGGGCAATTCGGCGATGTCTGGTTGGAGATCGAGCCACTACCAATGGGAGGCGAAGAAAACTTTATCTTTGAAGACAAAATCGTCGGCGGCGTGGTTCCCGGTCAGTACATCCCAGGCGTAGAAAAAGGTGTGCGCGAGTCGCTTAAACGCGGCTTCATTTCCGGCAACCCGTTGGTATACATCAAAGTGGCGCTGGTGGATGGCAAATACCACCCGGTAGACTCGTCTGCGCAGTCATTCGAAGTTGCCGCCTCACTTGGTATGCAAGAGGCGGTGCCCCAAGCCAGCCCAACGCTTCTGGAGCCGGTCATGACAGTAAACGTCACCGTGCCGGATGGCAACATGGGTGACATCATGAGCGATATCAACACCAAGCGCGGCCGCGTGTTGGGTATGACCCCCATTGGCAATGGCCAGCAGCAAATTACCGCGAATGTGCCACAGGCCGAATTGCTGCACTACGCAACTGATCTGCGTTCAATCACGCAGGGGCGCGGCACCTTCACCATGGAGTTCTACCAGTACGAAGAAGTACCCCCTAATGTACAGCAGGAAATCATTGCGCAGCATAAGAAAGCGGAAGCCTAGAAGTAGTCTGATTCGTTATAACATATGTTCGACAATGTGTCGGACAACAAAGTGAAGTACCTTACCAATCGCATCTGCGGGAAGGGGAGACCAGTTCCAGTTCGTTCTGGTTGAACTGCACCGCGTCTTGCACGCAGGGAACGTACTCCACTCTCAGGTCAGCCCTACCATTAAATGGGTAGGGTGATCTACTACACTTCCAGGTCTTTGACCTGGAAGTGCTTTTTTCAGGTAGAAAAGAAGCTGTTACGCTTTCTTATCGCTCAGAAAGCTCTGGATGGTCGTGCCACAAACCGGGCAGGTTCCTTTTAAGGCATGCCTGCCATTTTTCATAGTCACTTCTTTCGGATCCTTTATTTCCCTCTTGGTCTTACATTTGACACAATATGCTTCTGCCATTTCGGTTCCTTTCATTGTAACTTCACACTCGCAGGTTGAGTATGAATAACGCTCGTTCGCATATCATAACACGCCGAGCTACTTTATTGATATACACGAGTTGCGACTCTGTGGGAGATACATCACGAGAAATCAAGATGATCGGCGAGCATTATGTTTCGCCGGTGATCCAACCTGCCTCTTTTGCGTTCCACGTCCCTGCTTCCCCTGTTGTGGCTGGCTCTTGCTCTTGCTCCGCTGCTTTCCAGCAGAACCCTTTTCTCTTCTCAGCACTGCGTTCGCCTCATCCTCGTGTCCATGACCCACCAGCCATTGCCGCGCTTGCTCGTGCAGATCTCGCAAGGTAGGGCTGCCAGCAATCATCATCCACATCGCGAATTCTACGTCGGCAGGTTGGCCTGCCTGCCACTGCTTTTCAGCTATAAGAAATTCACTCACCTGCTTTACGTCGAGCGTACGTAACACAGCATCGAGCCGTTGCCGGAAGTTCGTATACTCTATCATATTTTCTAGTCCTCCCCTCTTTATAGAAGCTATCTATCGCTCACAATCATGGATGCGGAACTTTTGAGCGCGGGGATATCCCGGTTGGCTGCAACTGCGCCCATGATCTTACCTGATCCATCCTTGATCAAAACGACCGAGGAGAGGATTAGCCGCCGCGTGCCATCTTTGCGCAACTGAAGTACTTCCCCTTTCCAGTACCCATTACCGCGTAACTGCTGGCTTGCTTCCTCCCGCGTAGAGTCAAGAAAGACGGTCTGCAGGACCGTGTCGATAGTTTTCCCGAGCACTTCCTCAGCTTTCCAGCCGTAGAGCTTCTCAGCAGTCTCATTCCAACTCAGGGTTGTGTAATTGGTGTCGGTCGCAATCACGGCATCCAGGCTGCTCTGAGCAATACGGG
>VBHV01000287.1:4748-6125 GCA_005881995.1 Chloroflexota bacterium
TTCTAATCTGCTGCAAGTCAGCCGCCAATTGTGTCTGTTCCAGTTCGGGATATAATACTGCGGGGGTTTTGCCCAACATTTCCTCAGAGGTGTAGCCGAATAAGGCGCTGGCTCCCGCGTTCCAGTAAGTGATCTTGCCCCGGAGATTGGTCACGATGACGCTTTTGGTGGTCTCGATCTTCACCCTCGGCTGGATATGAGGTTGCCCATCGGCTGCTTTATGTTCAGAAACACCTTGCGGAATCTGAAGCCGCTCTTCGCCTGGCCTGTCTACAGTGATTTCGTGAAAAAAGGCAAAGACGCCTTCCTGGAAAGGATAAATACGCACAGCAAAGAGCTTGTTCATGAGGGTCACTGTACATTCAAGGCTGCGATGTTTTTCCAACGCCTCATGAAATTTCCTGGACAATTCGGAGTTGGCAGGGAGAGCCAATACCTGCCATATGTTCCTGCCGAGCAATGCTTCCCGCGTTGCCCCTAGCAACGCCTCAGCAAGATGGTTCAGATGCGTCAGCTGCCATTGGGTATCCAGACACAGAAAGGCATCGGGGAGCGCTTCCAGCAGCGCTGCTCTAGCCTGCTCTGGACCAAGCCCCACATAGCTCAAAGGAAAGGTCTTCCGGGCGCGCGAATGCTGAAATACTCTATTTTTCTTCGATGAGGTACGAGTCATCAAAGATTTCCTCCATTAAGCAAACTCTGAATTTGACACTGATTATAGCACGTTCAATTGAAGTCAAGTGTATGCATAGAAATAAGAGTGACATGTAGCGAGGATTTCCGAGAGAAGCCGCGAATGGCTTGGATGGAGGCCGGGCATGTGATAGCATATTATGAAAGAAATAAAACTAAACGTTGGAGCAGATGGCATGACCTATCAACCAATCGAAAACTATGGAATTATCGGAAATGCTCATAGTGCAGCGCTGGTGGGGATGAACGGGTCCATCGACTGGTTCTGTTTCCCTCACCTCGACTCCCCAACCGTCTTCGCAGCCCTGCTCGACGACAAGAAGGGCGGCCGCTTCCAGATTACTCCCGCCTCTGTCGGCAGCAACTATAAACAGCACTACTGGCCCGACACCAACGTCCTGGTCACACGCTTCCTCTCACCCGATGGTGTCGGTGAGATTATCGACTACATGCCCATTGGCGTTCCTGCCCTGGGAACCAGCGGTCGCCGCTATGGGAACAACTGCCTGATTCGCTACGTCCAGGTGGTGCGCGGCGTTGTGACCTTCCACATGGAATGCACTCCGGCCTTTAATTATGCGCGCGATGCCCACGAGACCGTAATTAGCTCCGAAGGTGCCTGCTTTTACTCGCCGAGCCTCAGTCTAGGCCTGACCACGCGCATACCCCTCGAGTTGCAGGGTA
>VBHV01000287.1:6154-11737 GCA_005881995.1 Chloroflexota bacterium
TGGCCTTCCTATGACAGAGTCGGAGGCCGAAGAGCTTTTCCGGCAGAGCGTGGCGTACTGGCAGCGCTGGCTGGCCAAATGTACCTACAGGGGGCGATGGCGGGAGAGCGTCCACCGCTCGGCGCTGGTGCTCAAACTGCTCACATTCTCACCAACAGGTGCGATTGTCGCCGCCCCCACATGTGGACTCCCTGAGAGTGTGGGCGGCATACGCAACTGGGACTATCGCTACACCTGGATACGGGATGCGTCTTTCACTCTATACAGCCTGCTGCGTATCGGCTTTATCGAGGAGGCCGAACAGTTTATGGCGTGGCTGGAGGCTCGTTGCCACGAGCTTAATTCAGATGGCTCCCTACAACTGATGTACGGCATCCACGGGCGTCATACGCTGACTGAGGAGACCCTGGATCACCTGGAGGGCTACCGAGGCTCGCGCCCAATCCGTATCGGCAACGCCGCTTATAACCAGTTACAGTTGGACATCTACGGCGAACTGCTCGATGCGGTCTATCTGTACGCCAAATATGGCGGATCGATCTCGTATGATCTGTGGACCCATCTTCGTCGCCTGCTCAGTTGGGTCTGCAAGAACTGGCAGCTTCCAGATGAAGGGATCTGGGAAATGCGCAGTGGCCGCCAGTCCTTCGTATACTCCAAGCTGCTGTGCTGGGTAGCCCTCGATCGTGGCCTGCGTCTGGCCGACATGAGTTCTTTTCCCGCGGAGCGAGAGCACTGGCTGCGGGTCCGCGATCAAATCTATGAAGAGATTATAAATAAAGGCTGGAGTAATAAACGCCAGGCGTTTGTGCAGACCTACGACGGCGATAATTTGGATGCCTCACTGCTGCTGATGCCGCAAGTGTACTTCGTCTCCCCCAAAGACCCCCGCATGCTCAAGACGCTCAACGCGATCAATCGCCCACCGCAGAAAGGGGGCCTGGTCTCCAATAGCCTGGTGTATCGCTACGATGTGAAGTTGTCAGCCGATGGCCTCACCGGAGAGGAGGGCGCGTTTAGCATGTGTACGTTCTGGCTGGTCGAGGCGCTCACCCGTGTGGGGCAGGTGGACCGCGCCCGGCTCATCTTTGAGCGGATGCTGGGTTACGCAAACCACCTGGGCCTTTATGCCGAGGAGATCGGGTCCAGCGGCGAGGCGCTAGGGAATTTCCCCCAGGCTTTTACCCATCTCTCTCTAATCGGCGCCGCCCTCAATCTCGACCAGGCGCTCAGCACCCCGGAGCTGCACTAGCAGGTAGGTCAGTTTAGTTTACTACGATCTGGGCCTCCTGCGCGATACACATTACTCATCGAGAGCATCTGGCGTATGAATGGTACTTCATGCCGCAGCGTCTCTGCTTCGTCGGTGAGCCGCTGCACCGTCGAGTTAAGTTCCAATAGGCGTTGTTTCCGTTCATCCTCAATATCCAGGAAGTAGGCGATAAAGTGAGAAAGCTCTTCAGGAGCAGAAGGCAAATCGAAGTGTATCTCCTGCTTGCCCACCACCTCCAGCAATATCTCCAAATAGGCGCTGAAGAGTTGACGCGCTTTATCGGCATGTTCAAGCAGTGTGTGCTCCGGTTCGGGTCTATCTTCATAGATTTCTACCATACCTGACAGGTAGGGCCTTTCACGATGCTGGCTCAGGATACGAAAGCGCTTCCCGCCTCTGGCTATGAGGTTCATGCGACCATCTTCCAGGCGCATAAGCGCTTCTATCTCCGCCATCGTGCCGATAGAGTATGGTTTCTCTTGCAGAGGCTCACTATCCGGGTACGCCAGCACTATGCCGAACGGCTTCTGTTGTTCATAGCACTCATTGATCATCTGGCGGTAACGCGGCTCAAAAATATGTAATGGCAGGTCTGCTCCCGGAAAAAGCACGAGGTTCAACGGGAATAACGGTAATTCAATGGCCATTGTGATGCTCCTCTTTGTTAGTCTATGGGATAGCCAATGATCCTTTGCATAGTGATAGCTTACACAATAGCGAGGGTAAAGGGCAAGAGTATTATATCGTGGGAGAAAAGCAAAGAGTGTAAGCAAAAAGAAGAGATACACTCTCATAGAGAGTGTATCTCTTCTTTTTGCCGATTTAGGAAGCTACCACTCTACTACGCCACCCAGTTGTCAGATTAGGCAACTGCAGGCTCCGAAACATCCTCAGCGGCCGCTCTGCCTGCATAGTCCCGCCGCAAGAGGGCAGTAGAGACGAGCGAGACCAGCCCCATGAAAATGATGTAGACAGCGATCAAGGTGTAGGAAGGTAGGCCTGAACCCAGGAAGGCCTTGGAATTTGCCACCAGGTAGGTTGCTAAGATCGGTGCAGGCCCACCGGCGGTAACGGACGCGAGTTGATATCCCAGCGATGCGCCACTATAGCGCAGTCTGGTCCCGAAACGCTCCGAGATGAGGGCTGCCTGTGGCCCATACAACCAGTCATGGAAGAAACTAATAGAGAGCACTATCGTGAGGACAACTACCACAGGTATCTTCGTTTGCAGAAGAAGGAAGTACGGGAAGGCAAAGATTGCCATCAGCACACAACCAACCATATACCACCGCTTGCGTCCAACGCGGTCAGAGATAGCGCCAAAGGTTGGCATCGTGACTATGCTCACTGCAGCCGTAATGATGAGACCTGTGTACAACAGGTTGGTACTCAAGTGTAGAGTCTTCGCACCGTACGAAAGGAGAAAGGTCGTGAAGAGGTAGAAAGGAGCCTGTTCAGCCGAACGTAACAGAGCAGACAGGATGATCTCGCGCCAATAGTGACGGAACACTTCCAGCACCGGGACATGAGAGAGCCTTCCCTCTTCTTTTACTCTCCTAAAGGAGGGGGTTTCCAGGATGCGCAAACGGATGTAGAGACCAACGAGAATCAACAAAATACTCAATAAGAAAGGAATACGCCACCCAATGCTGTTGAAGGCATCACCTGGGAAGAGCGCCTGAAAAACTAACACAGCCACGGCGGCAAGGGCCAGGCCGACCGGTACACCTGTCTGCGGCCAACTGGTCCAGAAGCCACGCCTCCTCTCATCACCATACTCCAATGAGAGGAGTACCGAGCCACCCCATTCGCCGCCTACACCGGCGCCCTGTAGGAAACGCAAAATGGAGAGCAAGATAGGAGCGGAGAGACCGATCTGAGTATAGCCTGGTAGTACACCCATTAATGCTGTGGCGATACCCATGAGCAAGAGGGTTGCAATCAATGTCGATTTGCGCCCAACGCGATCACCAAACCAGCCAAAGAAGGCACCGCCAATGGGACGCGCAGCAAATCCAACAAAGTTGGTCGTGAATGACGCAATGGTACCAGTGACCGGATCAAGCTCCGGGAAGAAGACTTTAGGGAAGACAGTTGCGGCAAGGAAGCCGTACAAGAAGAAATCATACCATTCGATGGCAGTGCCAATAGTGCTGGCACTGAGGACGGGGAGCATACCCCGTACTGTCACGGGACCCCTCGATGAGAGAGTTGCCATATATCCTCCTGAATGATCCTGAGAGCCGAGTAACTACAGGAAAGCGCTATGAAGTACAGCAAAAACCAGGATGAACTCGAGTGAATCAAAGCAGGATAAGAAGGAATATTCCTAATCGATAGGCGCGCTCCTTTCTATCAAGTGGAGACTGGGAAAGATCTAAATTATCAGTCCTCCGACATACGCAAAAGAGGCTTAAATGCAAGCAACTACCCTGATAAGCATAGTATGCCGAAATTATGTATAGAATGCAAGCTCTAGTAAAGGAAGCTGTCAGCGAGCTAACATTCTACGTGAATCGTTTCCCCACCCCGTTCAGCCGATCTTTTTGCCGCCTCCATCACCGCAATATTGCGCCTGGACTCTTCCGGTGGCACGGCCAGAGGTTCGCTGCAATGCAAGTGATTCGCCAGGTTGCGATGGAAAGCATACAACGGCGGTTCAGGTAACATCAGGTGTTGCTCGTGAATTGCGCCCGACATGTCGCGAGTGTATACATACAGTTCTGGCAATGCTTCGGAGAGGGCCAGGCGCTCCTCGATGAGATCACCAGACCAGCGGCGCGTCTTGATCGTCTCCTGGCGCCAGCGTCCCACAATCGCGCCCTGCGTTCCCAGGATGTACCACTTGGGTTTAGGCGAGGCAGCGATATCCGAATGCATAAATTCGGCCTCCTGACCGCCCGCGAAGCGCAGATAGACGGCGGAATGATCGGCATTGGTGACATCATGCCAGACCCGCTTATGCTCCACGCCGCGCACACTCACAACGGTATCGGGGATGAGCCGCAATATCCAATCCAGGTAGTGGGAACCCCAGTCATAGAAGACGCCGCCGGAAATGGGTTCGTGCGAATGCCAGTAGTCGCAGGGGTGGGCATACCCGCGGATGAAGGTTTCGATGTGGAAGACACCGCCAATAGTTTTCCGCTGGGGTACCTGCTGAATAGCCAGGTAATCGGGATCCCAGCGCCGGCACTGATAGACCGTCAAGGCACGCTGGTACTCCTGCGCGAGACGAATCAGCTCATCGGCTTCGACAGTAGTGAGACAGAATGGCTTTTCAGAGACTACGTGCTTGCCGGCGCGTAACATCTGCATGGAGATGGCGGCATGCGTATTGGGTGGAGTGGAAACAATCACCACATCGATATTCGGGTCTTCCGCCACCTGCTCAAGGTCGGTGCAGGTCTGTACACCTGGGAAAGCTCCGCGCGCGATGGCTAACCGTTCCTCGTTGCGATCACAGACCAGCGCGTATTCCAGCCCTGGCACATTGCTCATGGCGGTGCCATGCTCAACGCCTATAGCGCCATAGCCAATCATCGCCACACGCTTTGCATACTCCTGTGTCTCGACACCTGAAGCATAACGGATCGCGCGATCTATCATCTGACGAAATACAGGGTGTTCCTGCGTCTGGGGATCACTCCCCAGGGTTGTACAGAAGATGCGCCCCTGTCCATAGCTGCGCGCATAGGCCAGCGTATAGGAGGCATAGCGCCAGGAGGTGCGCCACAACAGTTCGGCGTCAGGGGGAACACCATTGAGCAGATCAGGTAGTGATCTGGTGTTACCACCCGCGCAATAATCTCGCTGCGCGGCGCACAAATGCCATGAATATTGCCCAGAGCCTCGCCCAGCAAGGGATACTCGTGATATGCTTCAGCCGCGTCACCTATGCAGACTAACCCACCGCCGCGCTCGACAAATCCACAGATCTGCGCTTCATCTTCAGGGCTGAACGGCCCGATATCACCATTGAGGATAATCACGCGCCCCGTTTTGAGTATACCGCCTGTATGTCCACGAAGCGCTATGAAGTCTTGCATGGGGATAGCCTTGATATCGTCGAACAATGGACTCTCCTGTACTTAAACATTACCTGCTCTCATGGTAGTGAGGATGCTCATGTGAGTGATCGGGCCAATGTTGATGCGTATGGGTATGCATGACACCAACAGGCGGTAACTCTTCTCGCGAGTGGGTATGGCTCCCTTCAAGATGATAGGGGTGATCGTGGCCTCGCCACAGGTTCTCCGGGCGATAATTGGCTACCAGCAAACTTTCCCCGTGATGCCAGCGATCACGAA
>VBHV01000288.1 GCA_005881995.1 Chloroflexota bacterium
GTTCTTCTAACAGGCAAGCTACAAGTATTAACGAGATGGCGGCAAAAAAGTTGCGACTGCCTTCTCTCGGTAGAGGTTTAAGTTTTTTGTGCCCTGGACCATAGAGTACGTGCTACACCTTTGTATTAGCGTTCATTATACAACAGCCTCTATTGTTAAGTACAGGGCACCTCATCCCTTGACAAACGCATAGCGAAACGCTATACTCAATATAGCAGATAGCTATTTGAGGTAAAGTATGAATCTCGCTGAGAAAATCAAACACTTGCGTGAAGTTGAGGGTGATATGCGTGGCATGGGCCGCGCGATGACGCAAATGGAAGTCGTCAAGGCGATGCAGGAGGAGATGGATGAGACGCTGAGTCAGGCTTACCTGTCGCAACTGGAGAACGGGAAACGAGTTCACCTGACGGCAACCAGCCGGGACTTGCTAGCGCGTTTCTTCAAGGTGCAGCCGGGCTACCTGGTCAGCGATCTTCCTGACTACAGCACTGACCTTTTGACCGACATCGGGAGTTATACTGATCGCTTGAATACCTGGCTGGTGGCAAGCGCGGAAGAATGGCGCGTAGAACCACCTATCCAGGAATTTTTAGAACGTCTTGCCAGCGTGGAAAACCCACGCCGCTATATTGCGCTTTTTCGTGAGATGCTGGATTGGTCCGAAGCAGATATAGAAGCGCTGATCCGCCGGATTCAGGCAGGTCATAATGGAGCTGCTGAGAGAACACCTGGCATTGTAAATTTATGATATGCTTGCGTCTATATACAAGGATGGTTGTAATTGATACCGTCAACCGTCATTGCACACACGTGTTTCCGCAATCAGAGGAGGGAACATAGCTATGATCGCGACAGATCCCCTTTCACTCCTGTTTATCGCGTGCTTCCTGGTAGGATTGGTCTTTTTCATTGTGACCGCGCTGATGGGCAATCTCGGACACGGCGCAACGCATGGAGTGGCCGACCACACCAATATCCATGTAGGTCAGCATAGTGGTTTGCACACTCCTATACATGGGCCAGCCCATAATGCGGCCCATGCTACGAGTAAAACACACGCGGGTGGAGACCATCAATCCTGGTTTGGCTTCCTGAACCCCACGTCTGTTATGTTCTTCTTGCTCGGCTTTGGCTTTTTCGGCTACCTGTTCCACAATATCGTCGGCTTTGAGGCTCCCCTGCTTACCCTCATATCCGCGGGCATAAGCGGCCTCATCATCGCCGCTCTGCTTTTGGTCACGCTTGCCCGTCTCTTCGGCAATAGCGAATCGGCGACGGTGCAGGATGTCTCTGACCGGACCGGGCTGCTGGGAAAAGTCAGCATCACCATTCAGGAGAGCGGCCTGGGTGAAATTTTGTACGTCTCTCCGGGCGGTATGCGCAAAAGCATCCCGGCTCGCAGCATTGATGGACGCCGTCTCGAGCGAGACCAGGAGGTGGTGGTGGTCAACTATCAACGCGGCATAGCGGAAGTTGACACCTGGGATCATTTCATCAGTGAGGAGGGAACCTTTTCCGCAGTACCTGGAATACAGTCTTCGGATGAACTCGACAAACTACGTACCTTGCTTGACGAATCCAGTAAAACAGAGTCACAACAATTGGTTATGCGTAATGACCCACAAAAGGAGTAACATTCAATGGATCCACTTATTCTGCTCATTATAGGCGTAGTCGCCATCGTTGTCGTCGTGATCATTATCATCCAGACGATCGGTCGCCTGCTGCGCAAAGTTGGCCCGAACCAGGCCTTGATTGTATACGGTGCGGGCGGCACCAAAGTCATCACCGGCGGCTCGCATTTTGTCATTCCCCTCTACCAGCGGGCCCAGGATTTCTCGCTTGAGCTGATGTCTTTCGACGTTGCCCCTTCACAGGACCTCTACACCACACAGGGTGTTGCCGTTAACGTTGAAGCTGTGACACAGATCAAAGTGCGTTCCGATGAAGAGAGCGTGAAGACCGCGGCCGAGCAGTTCCTCAGCAAGCCCCAGGATGTACGCGAAAACCTGATCCGCCTGGTGATGGAAGGCCACCTGCGTGGTATTGTTGGCCAGTTGACCGTCGAAGACCTGGTGAAAGACCCGGAAAACGTCGGATCGAAGATGCTCAAGACCGTCACCCCCGATATGGAGAAGATGGGACTGGAAGTCATCTCGTTCACCATTAAAGATGTGCGTGATAAAAACGATTACATCTCCAACATGGGTCGCCGACAGATTGTAGAGATTCGCAAACAGGCCGATATCGCCTCAGCGCTGGCACAGCGCGATACGCAGATCCAGCAAGCCAACGCCTCACGCGAGGCCGCCGTTGCAAAATCTGCCGCAGATCAGGGACGTGTGAAGGCGGAAACCGAATCACTGGCAATGCAGGCAGAGTCACAGCGTAACCTGGCGCTGAAAAAAGCCGCCTTTGACGCCGAGGTGAAAAAGCAGCAGGCCACCGCCGACAAAACCTATGATATCCAGGCCAATTTGATGCAGCAGCAGGTTGTTACCGAAGCTGTCAAAGTGACCGAGGTGGAGAAGCAGGCCCAGATTAAAGTGCAGCAGGCCGAAATTCAACGGCGCGAACTGGAGCTGCAAGCTACCATCCAGAAAGCTGCGGAAGCCGATCGCAGGCGCGTTGAGACCGTCGCGGAAGCGGAACGCCAGCGCCTCATCCTGGAAGCGCAGGGCCAGGCGGATGCTGTCAAGGCGCGCGGTTTCGGTGAAGCCGACGCAAACCGTGCAAAGGGTCTGGCGGAAGCCGAGATTATCCGCGCGAAAGGTCTGGCGGAAGCCGAGATTATCCGCGCAAAGGGTGAAGCGGAAGCAGAAGCCATGAAGGTCAAAGCGGCTGCTTTCCATGAATACAACCAGGCGGCTGTTCTCGATAAGCTGCTGACGGGTATGCCTGAGATCGTGCGAGCTATCGCTGAGCCACTGAGCAAGGTGGACAAGGTGACGATCGTCTCTACTGGCGGCGATGGCAGCCATAATGGCATGGGCGCCAGCCGCATCACAGGCGACATTATGAACATGGTTGCGCAGGTACCGGCGCTCTTCGAGCTGCTCAGCGGCACTCGTATCGGCGACCTCATGAACCGTGTTCCTGCTCTGTCAAACCAGGATACGCAAAACAGCGCGAAGGGGGCAGGCGCCAATGGCACCGCTTCTACAGTTGAAGCGACCCCTGGCGAAAAGTAGTAGCATTTGTTAACCGCCGTGGACAAGGATAAGGGGGTAGAAGGGCGACCGCAAGGGTCGCCCCTGCATCCCCTTCCCACCATCCATAGACATTTGTAAGGGCGCCCTCGCGATCGCCCTGGAAACCTGATCACGACGGGGGAAGTATTTTCATGAATTTGTTGGAACGTGTACTTACTTTGCTGCGGGCCAATCTCAACGCTGTGGTTGAGAAGGCCGATGATCCTGAGAAGACGCTGCGGCAATTGCAGCTTGACATGCGCAATCAACTCGTGCAGGTCAAGACGCAAGTTGCAACCGCCATATCTGAGAGTCGTAAGCTGCAAAGTCGCGCCAAAGAGAAGAAGGTGGAGGCGGACAACTGGTATAAAAAGGCGGAGCATGCTATCCAACAGAATAATGATACTGCCGCGCGCGATGCACTCACCCGGCGCAACGACCTCTTGAAGCTATCGCAGCGTTACCATCAACAGCAACAAGAGCAGGAACAACTTGTTACTACGATGCGCAGCGCGCTGCGCCAGCTTGAAGCAAAAATCTCAGAAGTCGAAACGACGATTGAGCTGCTTGTGGCGCGCAAGCGCAGCGCGATGTTGCAACAGCGTGTGTATGACGCGCTCAGTAAAACGGGCGGGCAGGTGGATAAAGAGCGGGCCAATCGCGCTCAGGATGCGGTGATGGAGGCGGAAGCGCGCGCACGGGCGATGGCGGACCTGCATAATCGCGACCTGGATGTCCAGCTTGACCAGCTTTCTGAGGAACAGGTGGTCGAACAACAGCTCAATGAACTCAAGGCAAAGAAACAGGGGAAGAAGGAAACGCCGCTCCTTCACGAGGGCAATGAGCACCTTTCGCCACTGCTTCACCCCAGGCCGCACAATAGCGAGCCGTCAAAGAAACGCGCTGGCGCGAAAGCAGAGCAACCTCAAAACACCCCTGAACCTTCTCCGGCCGGGCAGATTGATCTCGAGGAGATCAAGCGTTTAATGGAAAAGTAAGACAAAGGCGATGATGATGGCCAGTCCAATGAGGATGCCGACGATAAAGGAAAAGCGATTGTTTTTCTTTTCTTCTTCGCTCTTTACTTCTCCAGGTTGTTGTTTCTCTTCGCTCATGGGTATATAGATTCTTTACAAAGCAGCTACGATGGCACCTTCGACGTTTGCCATGACTTCAAGGCTTTCGACAGGATCGGATTCACGCGTGGTGATTAACACCTGAAAGGTCTGTGACTCGCTGCCAAGCACACGCAGCACGATATGATGGCTTGTGCTGGTAATGATGGTATCCTCGTGTCGACCCCAATTCCCCTGGTTCAATGTGAGTAGCGCGCCCCGCAATAGAGCGCTGAATTCACTGCACAGCGGCGAAATGTCCAGATCCTCTACTGCTACCTGGGCGATGGGCTGACCATCGATGCTGACAACGGCTGACGCGATAAAGCCTGGGAGGGAATAACCCAGGGTTTGCAATGCCGAAACCAGGGCGGAATAATTGCGCTTTGATTCGCGCGGCTGGCTTACGGCTCCTCTGGCCTGTTCCTGGTGTGTAGCGAATTCGGTATGCTCACCGGGTGAGTTATTCGTCGTGGTAACATCACCCCGTATGGATGGTGAATCGCTGAACTCACGTGTATGATGTGCGAAAAGGTCATCGGTTTGCCTGCGGCTAGAAAGACT
>VBHV01000289.1 GCA_005881995.1 Chloroflexota bacterium
CGGGGCCTTTGTGGACCTGGGAGGCGCGGACGGACTGGTGCATATCAGCCAGCTGGCCTGGAGTCGTGTCAACCATCCCAGTGAAGTACTCAAAGTCGGCCAGGAGGTCGAAGTCCAGGTCTTGAGTGTCGATAAGGACAAAAAGAAGATCGCACTCTCCATTAAACGGGCGGAAGTTGATCCCTGGACCACCGTGGAGCAACGCTACACCCCCGGCCAGGTCGTGACAGGCACCATTACCAAAATCGCGCCATTTGGAGCGTTCGCCCGCATAGAGGATGGCATCGAAGGATTGATTCACCTGTCGGAACTTACGCCCGGCATGGACCCGAAGGCCAACCTGCACGAGAACCAGCAACTCCAACTGCGCATCCTGCGTATCGATGCTGATCGTCGACGCCTCGGATTGAGTTTGCGGCAAGCCGACGCACTCGATACCAAAGAGTCCGCGGCAGAATCTTCATCGACAGAAACTGGCGCATCCACCTCTTCAGGTGATATGATGATGTCATTAGAACAAACTTTGCCTCGCTCGGAAGAGACACAGGCAGAGAAAGAGGGTGGAACGTCTCGTCGTGAAGGGAAAGGTCGCGAACGCCCGGAGCGAACTCCTGAAAATTCGCTTCTGAACAATATCGCTCTTGGCGATAATGGTGAAACCACAGCTATGGCTGAGGCCTTCCGCGCCGCAGCCCGCCAGCGTTCTAAAGATGAGACGGAGGCGCCAGAAGAATAGTTTTTTCTCGCAGGCCAATGTGTACTTGAACAGTTTATCGGGCGACCTCCTGACTGCGTATACCTGGTGTACAGCAGTCAGGAGGTCGATTGTTTCAGAATAGAACTTGTCGTAATGCGTTTTTTTACCTGATGGGAGGGCTTTGAATGATTTCCTTGACGCTTCAAGATGCGTGTTGTAAGATGAATTATGCTGTTTACCTGAGCATCACAGAGGGCGCGGTTCCACTCTCTGCCACTGAAAGGGGGGTGACAAACAGGTGAACGATCGAGATAGGTTTGATAAGTTTACAGAGCGAGCCAGGAAGGTTTTGAGCCTGGCCCAAGAGGAAGCCCAACGCTTCCAACACAATTATATCGGCACGGAACATCTCTTACTCGGATTAGTGCGCGAGGGAGAGGGTGTTGCAGCCAAAGTATTGAGTAATCTGGGCGTTGAACTGAACAAGGTACGCAGCGCCGTTGAATTTATTATTGGACGTGGAGATCGCATTGTCCTTGGTGAAATCGGCCTGACTCCACGCGCCAAAAAGGTGATCGAGTTGGCCGTGGATGAAGCTCGTCGCCTGAATCATCAGAAGGTGAAGGCATCGCGGCTGGCGTGCTGGAAAGTTTGGGTGTCAACCTCGAAAAGGTACGCACACAGACCATTCAGGTACTCAGTCAGTCCGGCTCTCCACATGAGCGTGATGCAAAGCACTCAAAAACGCCCACTATTGACCAGATGGGTATCGATCTAACTGCCTCTGCGCGCGCCGGTACGCTTGATCCCGTCATCGGGCGGCATCAAGAGATCGAGCGGGTCATCCAGATTCTCTCGCGACGCACCAAGAACAATCCCGCGCTCATCGGTGAGCCGGGTGTTGGTAAATCCGCTATCGTCGAAGGCCTGGCCCAGCGACTCATCGCTGGTGAAGTGCCGGAAACGCTCGCGGGTAAGCGTTTGCTCACCCTCGATGTCGGCTCATTGGTGGCTGGCACCAAGTATCGCGGTGAGTTTGAGGAGCGTCTCAAAAAGATCATCGAAGAGATCCGCAATAGCCGGGACTGCATCATCTTTATTGATGAAGTGCATACCCTGGTTGGCGCAGGCGCTGCCGAGGGTGCAGTTGATGCCGCTAATATTCTCAAACCCGCGCTGGCTCGCGGCGAACTCCAGTGCATCGGCGCAACCACGCTGGATGAATACCGCAAGTACATCGAGCGCGACGCCGCCCTGCAGCGCCGCTTCCAGGAAGTCATCGTCCGTGAACCATCCATCGAGGAGACATTGGAAATCCTCAAAGGCATTCGCGAACGCTACGAGACGCACCACCGCCTGACCATCACCGATGAGGCCCTCAAAGCCGCTACCGAGATGGCCAGCCGCTACATCACCGATCGCTTCATGCCCGACAAGGCTATTGACCTGATCGATGAAGCAGCCAGCCGTGTGCGCATGCAGAACTCGCTCGCGCCCCTCAACCTCAAAGAGGCCATGAAGGGCTTAGAGTCCGTCCTGCGTGAAAAAGAGCAGGCCATTCAGCAGCAAGAGTACGAACTGGCGGCTGAATTGCGCGACCGCGAGGTCAAACTGCGCGACCGCATCGCCAAACTGGAGTCCGGCTGGCACCGCGAACGCGGCAGCGAGAAGCCTTCGGTTGGTGAAGAGGAGATCGCCCAGATCGTCTCGATGTGGACCGGTATCCCCGTTATGCGCATCGCCCAGGAAGAGTCCCAGCGCCTGCTTCAGATGGAAGAATCTTTGCATGGTCGTGTCATCGCGCAGAACGAAGCTATTGAGAAGATCGCTCGCGCTGTGCGCCGCGCCCGCGCCGGTCTGAAAGACCCCAAACGTCCCATCGGCTCATTCATCTTCATGGGACCCACGGGTGTCGGTAAGACCGAACTGGCAAAGGCCCTGGCCGAGTTTGTGTTCGGAAGCGAAGAAGCCCTCATCAAAATTGACATGTCGGAGTTCATGGAGCGTCACGCGGCAGCCCGTCTCGTTGGCGCGCCTCCCGGATATGTCGGTTACGAAGAAGGCGGCCAGCTCACCGAGGCAGTACGCCGTAAGTCCTACAGCGTCATCCTGCTGGACGAGATCGAAAAGGCTCATCCTGACGTGTTCAACATGCTGCTCCAGATTCTGGAAGACGGCAAGTTGACCGACGCCAAAGGCCGCACGGTGGACTTCCGCAACACCATCGTCATCATGACCTCCAACGTTGGCGCAAGCCTTCTGAACAAAGAAGCCTCCATCGGCTTCAAACAGTCGGCGGATAAGGCCAGAGCCAATCAGAATGAGTACGAGTCGATGAAGAGCAAGGTACTCGGCGAACTGAAGAACACCTTCAAACCCGAGTTCTTGAACCGTATCGATGAAGTTATCGGTTTCCATTCGCTGCGCATCGAAGAGATGTACTCGATAGTCGAACTACTGTTGAAGCGTGTACGCGTTCAGCTGACCGAGCAACAACTGGAACTGGTTGTACCTCCGGCAACGAAGGACTTCCTGATCGACAAAGGTTTCGATCCCCAGTACGGCGCTCGCCCGCTGCGCCGCACCATTCAGCGTATGGTCGAAGACCCCCTGGCGGAAGGATTGCTGGAAGGCAAATTCCATCCGGGTGATCTCGTCGAAGCAGTAGTGATTGACGACGACCTGGTCTTGCAGGTGCGCAACCGCATCGAACAGTTGCCATCGCCCAGCCTGCCAGAACCGCCTGAAGCGGCCCTCTCGGCTGGCGGCGAAAGCAGCAGCGAAGCGCAGGGCTAATATTGTTATGCTTGTAGGGGCGCGATTCATCGCGCCTCATACATACACATACATAACCAGGGCGACCGCGAGGGTCGCCCGTACCCTACACGAAGCGGCTCGCTCCATCCGTATATGGTACGGGCGACCCTCGCGGTCGCCCTGGTTATGGTCGCCCTGGTTATGTATGAAAATCCTGCAAAATTCACCCTATTTGGATTTCTTATGCCAAAAACACGTACCAAATACATCTGCCAGCAGTGCGGTGGGGAACAGAGTAAGTGGGTAGGCAAATGCCCCGACTGCGGCGCGTGGAACACCCTGGAGGAAGTGGCGGAGCTTCCCCAAAGCCCTGCCCAACAACGCCGGCAAACTCTCCTGGGGAATACTTCGCCGCTCGCCCAGGGAACCATCACGCCCGTCGTTCTACCAGAGATCAAACCACTCGCGCAGGGACGTATCTCCGTTGGCTATCCTGAAATGGACCGCGTACTCGGAGGCGGCCTCGTGGCAGGTTCACTCACCTTGATCGGCGGCGAACCCGGTATTGGTAAGTCTACGCTGCTCCTACAGGTTGCCGGAAACATCGCCAAAACCGCCGGGTCGGTCCTCTACGTTTCAGGCGAAGAGTCCATTGAACAGGTTAAGATGCGCGCCGAACGCCTCGAGATCACCGGTGAGCAACTGTACCTGCTCGCCTCTATTGAGATGGACATCATCGCGGAGGCCGTAGGGCGTACGAAACCTGCGCTGGTCATCATCGATTCTATTCAGACGACCTTATCCAGCCATCTCACCTCTGCACCCGGCAGTATTAGCCAGGTGCGCGAATGCACCCTGCAGCTCATGCAACTGGCCAAAAGCACGCATACCCCGATCTTTATCATCGGGCATGTCACCAAAGAAGGCACCGTCGCCGGGCCAAAGGCGTTAGAGCATATAGCCGACGCCGTTCTCTACCTTGAGGGCGAGCGCTATCATACCTACCGCCTGCTGCGCGGCGTCAAAAACCGCTTTGGAGCCACACACGAGGTCGGCGTCTTCGAGATGCATGGAGACGGGCTGGCGGAAGTCCCCAATCCCTCCGCCGTCTTCCTGGCTGATCGTGCCGCCGGAGCCACAGGGTCTGCCGTCGTGGTCAGCATGGAGGGAACGCGCCCCATTCTTGTCGAGGTACAGGCGCTCGTTATTCCCAGCAACTTCGGCAATCCACGCTGCAACACCAACGGCATCGAATACAGTCGCCTGCTCATGCTGCTGGCCGTTCTCACCAAACGGGTCGGGCTGGGCGTCAACAATGACGATGTCCATGCCCATGTCGGCGGCGGCAAAAACATCGCGCCCGATATGGCCTTGATCGGCGAAGTCGGCCTTTCAGGAGAACTACGCGCCGTCAATCGGCTCACTCTGCGCGTGCGAGAAGCCGCCAAACTGGGCTTCAAGCGCTGCATCATTCCAAAGGCCGGGGGAGGCGTGAAGGTCAGCGCCGAATTGGAGAATTCGGGGTTACCGGCAGATTTCAAAATCTTCGCCGCCAGTTCACTTGCAGTAGCTTTGGAAGTTGCGCTACACTAGTATGTAGGAGCGTTTCCCAAACTGCTCTCGCGCAGTCTGCGTAGGCATTAATCGTGTAGTAACCTACTCCATATAGTACCAGGTGCAGAAAGCACAGGTTGCTATTGATTCCTACGCCGGAAAGTTGTATACTCCATATTCGACATATAGAATTTTTTCGGCTATATGGGCGCGTTTTCTGGTAGTAATCTGTTCGATACCCCGCGTGGATATCTTGATACTGGTGGGTCAGGCAACATCACTTGCTATTATCATTTATTGTTATCATCATCGACCTTGCCCACTTGTCCTACCTCAGGCCGCCCCTCACTGGCGCAACGTCGCTAACGATTGCGCCGTTTTGGAGGATGAAGGGATGTCTGTCAAATCTATTGCCCGCATTGTCGGGTCCGTGCTAACGCTAGCCGTTGCCGTTGCTCTGTACTTTTTCGACCATGAGTTGATCATGAACTTCTGGTGGTTTATTGGTATCTCCGCGGCAGCAGTCATTATCGCTTTCCTTATCACACCGTACATCACGGTTATTCCCTATCACTGGATGCGTGAGACCTCCGTCAGTGACCTCATCGCGGCAGTTTTAGGACTTATCGTCGGCCTCATCATTTCGGTGCTCTTGTTTGTTCCATTATCAAACCTGCCCTCGAACTTCGGGCGTATACTCCCCTTTGTCGCCGCTATCGTTTTCAGCTTTCTCGGCGTTGCCCTGGGCGTACAGCGCAAAAACGATGTCGCGCACCTCTTCCAGGCGGGATTTTTCCCGCGCCGCAACCGTGACCGAGACCGGGACGAGGAGCGCGAGAAGGAAGTTCGCGCGGGGCGCGACAAAGCCTCAACCAATCAAGTTGAACCCTCTACGCAGATTCTCCTTGATACCAGCGCCATCATCGACGGGCGCATCGCCGACATCAGCCAGACGGGTTTCATCTCCGGCACCCTGGTTGTCCCGCGCTTCGTTCTGAATGAACTCCAGCATATTGCCGATTCCGCCGATACCATGCGGCGCAATCGCGGCAGACGTGGACTGGAGATGCTCAACCGCCTGCAAAAAGACTCCTCTGTTCCCATCGAGTTTCCAGAGGTGGAGATAGAAGGCGTGGCCGAGGTCGATGGCAAGCTGGTCAAGATGGCGCGCAATCTGCATTGCCCGATCATCACCAACGACTTCAATCTCAACCGCGTGGCTGAACTGCAAGGGGTCAAGGTCCTCAATATCAACGAGCTGGCAAATGCAGTCAAACCCGTCCTGCTGCCTGGCGAGGACATCTACATCAAAATTATGCAGGATGGCAAAGAACTCGGTCAGGGCGTTGGATACCTGGACGATGGTACCATGATCGTCGTCGAGGGTGGCCGCCAGTATATGGGATCAACCATCGAGGTCTCCGTCACGCGCGTGCTACAAACCGTCGCGGGCCGCATGATCTTCGCCCACCCGAAGCAGCAGGGGCTTTCCAATCCCGCACCACAGCCGCCGCCGTCTTTCAAACAAAAGCAATATTGATGAGATGCAGAATACATCCGCAGCGCTGATCGTCGCCGCCGGTTCCAGTCGCCGCATGCAAGGACACGACAAGCTCTGGATGCCCCTGGCTGGGCGACTCACCCTGGCACGCACGATTGATGTATTCGACGCCTCACCCCTCGTTGATCGTATCGTGCTGATTGTACATGCCGAGCGTATCACTGACGCTGCTGCGCTCTGCCAGCAAGAAGGCTGGCGCAAAATTGCCGGCATCGTCACCGGTGGGCCACGCCGCCAGGACTCCGTGCGCATAGGACTCGACGCCCTGGCCAAAATCGCCCCCGGCAGCCAGTGGGTCATGATCCAGGACGGCGCGCGCCCACTCGTTACCCCCGCCATCCTGGAAGCCGGCTTGATAGCCGCCCAGGAACACCAGGCCGCCATTGCCGCCGTTCCTATCAAGGACACCATCAAACATGTCGAGCACGGCTTTGTCCATGCAACCATTGATCGCTCACTCCATTGGGCCGTCCAAACCCCGCAGGTCTTCTCATTCCCGCTCATTCACCAGGCTTATTCTACACTGCACACGCAGGTAGAGGTAACCGATGACGCGGCCCTGCTCGAACAACAGGGACTCCAGGTGGCGGTTTTTCCCGGCTCCTATGCCAATATCAAGATCACCACGCAGGAAGATGTACTGATCGCGGAAGCGCTCATCAAAGGATCAGGCACGCTATGACGATACGCATCGGTTCCGGCTACGACGTACACGCCTTCGCCCCCAATCGCCCGCTCATCCTGGGAGGTGTCACCATCCCTTTTGAACGCGGTCTCTCCGGTCACTCCGACGCCGATGTCGTCATCCATGCCGTTGTCGATGCCCTGCTTGGAGCCGCCGCCCTGGGCGATATCGGCAAGCACTTCCCCTCGAGCGACGAACGCTGGAAAAACCAGCCCAGCGCCGTCTTCCTCGACTACACCTGTGATTTGTTAGCTCAACATCACTGGAAGATCAGCAACATCGACGCCACCATCGTTGCCGAACATCCCAAGATGGCTCCCCATATCGAAGCCATGCGCACCCACCTTGCCGCACACCTGCATCTCGACATCGAACAGGTCAGCATCAAAGCTACCACCACCGATGCCCTGGGCTTCACAGGCCGCGAGGAAGGCATCGCCTGTTATGCAGTGGCACTGATCGAGCGGTAATTGCTATGATATGTAATAAAGAGCCATAGAACGCCATCAGGGAGGACATATGTCTTCAAAAATACATATCATAGGATTTACCGGCAGCTTGCGCAAACAATCTTTAAATCGTGCTGCTTTGAGCGAAGCGCAGGGGCTGCTGCCGGAAGACGCGGAACTCGAAATTATTCCCCTGGACAACATCCCACTCTTTAACCAGGATTTTGAATACAACGAGCCTGAACCTGTACGTATTTTGAAGGATAAAATTCGCAAGAGCGATGCCCTGTTCATTGTCACCCCTGAATTTAATTACTCCATCCCAGGCGTCCTCAAAAACGCCATTGACTGGATCTCCTGGCCCTTTGCAATGTGTCCGATGACCGGCAAACCAACAGCCATTATGGGCGTGGGAGGGCGTATTGGCACGGCGCGCGCCCAACTGCACCTGCGACAGATTTTAGCCTACCTGGATGTACCGGCGCTGACCAAACCCGAAATCTTTATCATAAACGGCTGGGAAAAGTTTGATAGCGAAGGCCACCTGATCGATGAACAAAGTCGCCAGCTCATGAAGACATTGCTTGAAAAGCTGGTGAAGGCCGCCAAAGAAGCCAGAGAAAAAGCAGCCGTATCCAGTCTCTAAAAACGCGCTGTAATGGCACGAATGAACAATATATACCATATCCGCTATGAACTCTGTGGTAGCATAATCCCATGGAACACATCGCCTTCATGCAGAAATCCTGGGGCCTGACCGAAAAGATAGACACAGGCCAAAAGACCATCGAGTCACGCTGGTACAACGTAAAGTACGCCCCCTGGGGAAAGATAGCTCCCGGGGATATTATTTATTTCAAGGACAGTGGAGAACCTATTACGCTGCGGGCGGAAGTCGAAAAAATCCTCACCTTTACAGGTCTCATGCCGCAGCAAGTCCAGGCGCTTCTAGAAGAGTACGGCAAAGATTGTGGCATCGAGCCAGATCAGATTCCGGCCTACTATGAGAGATTTCGGCATAAACGCTACGCTATGTTTCTCTTCCTGAAAAATGTCCAACGCGTTCCACCTATTGAGATAAACAAAGCTGGCTTTGGGAAGAAGGCTTCGTGGATTTCTGTAGATAATGTAGAAAGACTGCGCAAATGAGCCTTTTTACAGAGAAAAAAAAGCAAGACAAGATGCGAGCATTCCACTGACGCTCAAGCATAGGCTGATTAAGCCACCTGACTTGGGTCCAATGGGTGATGAGGAACTGAAGCTCTATGATCGTTGTAATTCCAGACCTACTGATGCAAGTCGGCAGAGGTCGGAGTATGCTCTTCCTTCACAACCGGCTTTCCTTCTGTCGTTGCCGGTTTCTCTTCTGTTGCTGCTGGCTTCTCTTCCTGGGCTTTTTGTGCCTCTTGTCTGCGTTCCTGTTCAGGGGTCAGGAGCATCTGGACGGCCTGCTGGGGACTCATGGGAATGCGCGAGATATTCTGGCGTACCTCGTTGAGTTCTTCCATGGGCAGTTCGGCTAATAACTTGTCCTTCGCTGTTTTGGCCTGACCAACTGTTTTACCCGCGTTACGCGCCATAGATTGTATTGCTTTCGGCCCGAAAATCAACAGGCCGATGACAAGAATTACTATCCAGTCTAAAGCATGAAATCCCATACTGCCCTACCTCCTTCGTTGGCTATATCTATCGCACTCAAGTACTTTATTATCTCACGCTCATATATTACCATACGTTGGATAGTAGTGCAGGGACTATCAAATGAAGAGAAATGGTGAGAAATGGTGAGGGCACAAGAAACTGGCAAGAAACACCCCAAAAAAACGAAATGGGCCGTTTATCTTTACAGAGAGTATACAAGAAAGCGTGCGGAGGCAGGATGGCTCAATGTCTCATGACATTCGGTGTCATCGGCTCCATTGAGCCATCCTCGCTGACTACGCCGGGCGGTATTATGCACCCAGGACTTCCCCCACACACCCCTTATCTGGGTACACCGGTCGTGTTTCCCCCAGGACAGCGACCGGTCTCTTTTTTTATGAGACTATCTTTGAAGATTGTACGTATCCAGCTTCGGA
>VBHV01000738.1 GCA_005881995.1 Chloroflexota bacterium
TTATTATGAACGTTCGTATCGTTACGGATAGCACCGCAGACATTCCAAAGGAGCAGGCAGACGCCCTCGGCATTACGGTCGTTCCGCTCACCGTCTTCTTCGGTGACGAAGCCTACCTGGATGGCGTAGAACTTGACAGCGTCGGCTTCTACCGCAAACTGGCGGCGAGCAAAGAGTTACCACGTACCTCCCAGCCGTCTCCGGCCAAATTTCAGGAAGCGTATGCTCGCTTGATCGATGAGGGCGCCGATGCCATCATCTCCGTGCATCTCTCGGGGAAATTGAGTGGGACCTACCAGTCGGCCTGCGCTGCCCGCGATGGTCTACTCGAAACCGGCAGAAAGATCCACATGGAGATCATTGATTCAAAAAGCATCAGCGTCGGCATGTCGCGCTCCATTATGCTGGCTGCACAGGAAGCGCGTAAAGGGCTGGGACTTGAAGAGATCAAAGCTCATATACTTGACCAGCTCGCGCGTACACGCATCCTTGCCGTGCTCGATACCCTCGAGTATGTCAAACGCGGTGGGCGTATTGGAGGTGCCAGGGCCATGCTTGGCAACATGCTCAGCGTCAAACCCCTCATCTCACTCAAGGATGGAGAAGTCGTTCCTGTAGAGCAGCCGCGTACACGCAGTAAGGCCTATGCGCGCATCGCGCAGCTCCTCGCCGAAGCTGGCAAGATCGAGCACGTCTCTATTGCCGAAGCCAGCGAAGAGGTCGGTCAACAACTCGCGCAGGCCATTAAAACCACCTATACCGGCGATCTTCCCATCTACCGGCTTGGAGCAGTCCTGGGCACCCACACCGGCCCCGGCACCGCCGCCATCGCCTATGTCGTAGCATCGTAATTTTTTGTGGGGGTTCTCAACCATGCAGCACTACGTCGTACCCAACATCTATAGCGACATGAGCAACCAGTCGCAGGGATACTTCGCATTCAAGTTCACCTGCCAGATCTGTTACTGGTCAGTTGATTCAACGCCTATACGCTCAACCGTCAGTACCGCCACCGACGTGATGGATATCGGTGTGGGGCTGCTTGGCGGCTTTTGGGGTCGAGCAGCGCAGGCTGGTGAACAGATCTACGGGACCAAATGGCACCAGGAGCAGGCCACAGCCCTACAACAATCCTGGGCGCAGGTGCAGCATGAATTTCACCTCTGTCCGAAGTGCCATCTAACCGTGTGCATGCGCTGTTACAATATCAAACTCAACCTTTGTACGCGCTGCGCTCCTGACCTCAAAGCCGATGGAGCCAGTTTCCAGCATGAGATGAACATCGAGGCCCAGCGCAAACAGATCGAGCAGGGGTACCAGGCTCCACAATTTAATGTGGGTGCCATTCCATCGGCTGTGACGCCGGAGATGATCCAGCCGCAGGCGCAGCCCCAACTACAGCCGCACCCTCCACAGATTCAAGTGCCGCTTGCGAATGCCGGGAGTGCTGGTCCCCTGGTCGGCACGAATTTCGATACGCCTGGCTATCCAAAAGAAGTTACCTGTCCCAAATGCCGCAGGATGGGGCCTCCCGGCAAATTTTGCCAGGATTGCGGCACCAAACTCCCATTACCCGATCTGTTCTGCCCCAATTGTGCAGAAAAAGTCGAAATCGGCGCGCGCTTCTGCCCTGAATGTGGGACAATGCTGAAACAAGCAACGTAATAAATTCTCCCCCTACAACCATTGACGTTTCAACGTGTATCAAGTTACAATAGAAGTAAGCCTATGGGGATGCGCTAAATCGCGTTCATCGCTCGAGCGAAACGAACCATGGGAACGAGTCGTATACCGGTGTAGAGGCCTGATTGCTTCCTGACAGCTTGCCTGGCTGTTGCTATCAAGCACCGGTTTCTATTTACCACGTAGTTCGTTTATGACCAAAGGTCAATAGTTCAGTTGAGGACCACCCCGTCGGCACCTGGAGGTGCCTGGTGGGTATCTACCGGCCGGGGCTGCGGAATATCCCGTTAATTGCACGGCTGGTCTTGACTACGAAGGAGGAACGACTGTGGGAATGTTACGTACCATGTCACGGCGAGGCGATGACCGCATCACCTGGGACCAGCAGAAACTTCAAGTGGGCGACCCCGAAGCCGCCGCTGCTGTTCGCGAAGCCGAGCGCATCTTCGCGCAAGAACGCGCCAAAGGTGCCACTGCCTTCCGCATCGACCCCGGTAAACCGGCGCAGCGCATCGATACCTTTGACGAAACAGCCGAGCAGATAGTTCTCGTCCCGCGAGTCGTTGGGGGATGATCATCTTCACTCAGCAGGTACTTACCACGCTGGGTTGGATCGTCTTAGCGCTCGCCGTCTCACCTATGGTATGGCTGCTCTTTCAGCCATATTTCAAGGGTTTATCGTCTGCTGAGCGACGAGCTGCACATCTCCTGCGCGACATGCTCACCGTCGAGCAATGCCGCCAGCTCGTCTGGCATGGCTACCTTGAGGTGCCAAGCCCCTCAACTACTCAGCGTGTCTACCGTGTGCCACGCGGCAGAGGGTATGTCCAGGTTATCGAGCATGGTCGTCCTGTCATGCGCCTCTGTATCCAGCCTGTCGAGAGTTTGCCCGATGCCGACGTTGTCATCCTCCACAAACTCATGATCGAGG
>VBHV01000290.1 GCA_005881995.1 Chloroflexota bacterium
GATGGCGGCTATCTCGTCGCCCCCCTCGTTGAGTATCCAAGAGAACCACGAAGCGCGACCAGCACTGATATGGGCGGCTATCTCGCCGACCGAGCGTAAATTGGGCGCCACGCGTATGGCGAATTGTTCGGAGGAGAGTGGTCGCAGGACAACGATCAACTGCTTCTGGTAGACGTTCCACCCCTGGAATATGGCATCAAGCACAGGCGAGGTATTGGGAAGCATGGCATTTCCTTTCTACAACGGTTTCATCATGTTGTTTCGAGAATGCGAAGCGATTCGTGTGCCGATTCCTCTCCACCAAGTCTATCATGAAATGAGGTCAGGTGCCTTCCTCATCAGGATACCTGCTTAAGCTGCTACATACAACCAATGGACATCTCATCTCATAATATACACAGAGGCCATTATGCTATGGAAAGGATTAAAGCTTATCATGTCAAACCAGGTAGATAAACCATCCGAAAACACAGGAACAGCCCCAACTCTGAGCATCACCCTCGTCGTCAATGGGCAGTCGTACCAGAACGATGTGGATCCGCAGGAGATATTTCACGAGGCGCTCGAACACGCGCTGCCGCAAGGGCTGCTGGTCGGACACCGCATTCGTATTAAGACACCGGCAGGGGACGAAGTGTTTCCCGACATGTTCATCGGAGAAAGCGTCACCCATTTTAAAACATCCACCTTTCACGTCGAGGCCATTCCGCTGCCGGAAGCAACAGCCGCGCAGGAACAAAATTCCTGGACAAACTTTGGGTTTGATCACCTGGCGATTACCGTTGCAGACCGCGAAGATGCCAAAGCATTTTTCAGTGAGGTGCTGGGGATGAGGATTGTGCGAGATGATCGCCACCAGACTGTGCTGACCACGGGCAATACTGCCATTTTCTGTTTCGGCACTGAGAAAGCGCCGCTCTCGGATGGGCTACCCAGTCGCTGGCACCACATCGGTTTCGTCGTCGATAACCTCGATGCCGCCTATCACCACCTGGCGCATCACGCGAAGTTGCGCCGCGAACAAGTCGGGGACGGCTCAGGCTCCATCTCATCAGATTTCACCTTGCTGGAGCGCAATGAACGCTGGTCGCTCTACTGTCATTACCGCAACGGCGATACACGCCTGATGATCCAACTTTCAGAAATCAAGCCCGAAAATAGAGGTTTCGCGAATCCCCACTATTTCGCGGATAAGATGTACGACTATCTGAGTGGTCGCTATGGAGTGCGCTTCGAAGAAGAAGAATTGTGACGACTCGTGAGCGGCTAATGCGAGACCGCGCTAGTTACAAAGAATGCCAGCAGGATCAGCCAGCTAATCGCAAAAGCGATCAACAGGCGCAGAGCCAATCTAGATAACATCATAGAGCGACGGCGCGATGAGATTTGCGTAGTGATTTCTTCTGTAGATGTAGACATAACATTACTCCGTTTATAGCAATACAGTTCCCGGCATCCCTGCCGAGGAAGAGTACTTGTTAGCACCCCCTATCTTTAATAACGAGGAATGTAACGTGGGTTAACATAGAAAAGAGACTGCATCCCCCAAATAGGCATGCAGTCTCCCGTGTGGAAACGTTGGCTACGAAAACTTGCGCTTGCGGCACTGGTCGCATTCACAACTGGCGCGCAGCTTTTCATAAGTGTAGATGCCTGTTTTATGGCCGTCTTCCCACACGGGCGTAAGACCATAACGTCCTACAGGCTGCACGTCGACCAGGGTTGTCTCCTCGACGCTTAAGCTCGTTTTGCTCTGCAACATACCGGGCAGACCGCCTTCGCCTGCGCACCAGGCGCATGGGCAGGCCCAGCGTAGCGCTTCCCAGCTATGGACACTTTCGTGTTCGTCGCTCCAGGTCAGGATCAGTTGTCGTTTTTCGTCGTCCAGTAAAAAGGAGATTGGTGAAGGATGATTGTATTGACTCATTTATTGCCTCTGGGAGTAATCATGTGATATGAATACTGAAATGAAGCCCGAAAGTTCGGGCTTCGCATGTAACATTTGCAACGTTATTATATGTTTTTTTCAGGGGTATCGTCCATAGTATGGAATGGGATCAAGCGACCCTGACAACCACCGCCGTAATATTATCTTCGCCACCGCGCTCATTTGCGCGTTCTATCAGATGCTGCACGCTTTCCTGGGGATCATAGGTCTGCACAATTTTCCGCAGTTCCTCATCATCCAGGTACTGTGTGAGGCCATCGGTGCAAAGCAAGAGGAGATCGCCGACCTGCACCTTTTCGGTAAAGATGTCCACCTCAACGTTTCCCTCCTCACCCAGGCAGCGGGTAATCATTCCATCATTTCAGAACCGGTCACAATCTGCTTGGACCGGGCAAGGTGAACAATTTGCTCAAGGCGCTGTACTTCCGCACGCATGACGCGCTGGCCAAGGTTGGTCAAGCGGTAGTAACGGCGGCGCTCATCGTCCAAGGCGGGGTCAGGGCGTTCAGCCGATTCCTCGATCAAGCCGTCCGCGATCATTCGTTTGATCGACCCGTAGAGGGTACCAGGCCCCATTCGCACCTTGCCACCGGTACGCAGCGTAACTTCCTGCATGATGCTATAGCCATGACGTTCGCCGTCCAACAACGCCAGCATAATATGTAGCACGGCTGGCGTTAGTGGAAGAAACGCTTCCGGGCTAGGTTGTTCTTTTTTCATCGTGTCTCCCGGCAGTAACTCTTATATCCGCGCTTGATATATCTGCCACAGATATAGTACCTTGTAATTGTTTCTTTGTCAAGAGGACAAATGAAATGTATCTATTGTTACTGATGTTTATGACCTCCGTCTTACGAAATAGACAGGCGTCTTTATAGAGTATGGGGTTTAAAAACTTCTGAGGTATATCGAAAAAAGGTAAGGCAAATGTTGAAATTGTTATTACTTGGGGGATTGATCGGTTTCTTAACATTGCGCATCCAACATCGCAGGTGGTCGAATTCGCACATCGAGCGAGAAGCATGGGAATCCGCGCAGGAGGGGCACCAGTACGCCTGGGAATTTCACCAGGGGAAGCGATTGTTAGAGATCGAGCAAAGACTTAGCGGGCAGGTACAACAGGTACAGGAGGAGTGGGAGCAGTGGGAGGAGAGAAATAATGATCACACCCGGCAGCTAAGCATTGAGTATACCTTGATGCTACTTCCAAAAATTGAAGAGACGCCGCTTGCATTGAACGGACAGCATCATTTCCACGAGGCGCCGCCCGACTGGGAGCCGCCATCGTTCTACAAAGTCAGTTTGCAAGGTCGTGATTTCTCGCATCGCTATATGGGACAGGCCAATCTACGTGAAGCGCAGCTTGCAGGGGCGAATTTCTATATGGCTGATCTACGCGGAGCGTGTCTGGTAGGGGCAAATCTGGCCGAAGCCAATCTGATCGGTGCAAACCTGGCGGGAGCAGATCTACGCGAAGCCAATCTGGCAGGCGCTAACCTGCTGGTGGCCGATCTGTACCAGGCCATTCTAAATGGAGCCAATCTGCTGGGCGCGTGCAACCTGACCACGCAGCAAATGTACGCAGCCATATATGACCACACGACGCAACTCGATCCAGCCATCGATATCACGATGAAACGCTTACCAATTCCGTCTATGAAAACAACCGGTCCATCCCTCGCGCCCGACCTCACGAGAGGAGCGTTTCAGTCTCCATTTTTATTGCCACAAGCATCAGATGACAGCCAACACGCCCCAGGAGGACCAGGTCTTGCAGGAGATAGACAAGAAAACAGGCAACTTGATACAACTATTCCCAGGATAATGCAAAACGGCACAAAATCTGCCATAGCAGGTTAACCAGTTCAGCATACCTGCGATTCCTCTATCATCAATTTTTCTAGCTCTAACTAGAACGCTCTTGCTGCGTTTTGACTACAGAAATAGAAAAATTGTCCCTGTAACACGCTACGTATGTATCAGTGACGCGTCAATACTATACAGGGGGACCCCACAGTTCATATAACTCACGTTGTTCGCGGAGCGCATCAGCCCGGGATGGTGCCGCCTTGTGAATTTCGCCACGATCAGGAGAAGATCGTGAACTAGAGAGTTAAATAGTCTTTAGGAGAAGATGACTTTGGTACAGAAAACAAATCAAGCGAAAAATCCTACCAGCCGCCGTTCCTTTTTGCGCAAGGGACTTGCGGTAGGAGGAGCAGGAACCATCGGCGCCGGGCTGTTGGCTAGTGGGTTACCGGCCTCGGTCTTCGCTGAAGAAAGTGATAGCAGTCTTACAAAGGGAGACGTGGCCATTCTCCAGTTTCTGGCTGCCGCAGAAATCCTCGAGACGGATCTGTGGCAACAATACAACGAACTGGGAGGAGTCCAGGACAGTGAGGTTCCAGGGGGGAGCGGGAGTGCAGCCTACATTAAAGCCCTTCAATTCCTGGACGGGGACATGCCGCAGTATATCCACGACAATACGGATGATGAGTTCAGCCACTTCACGTTCATCAACGCCTACCTGAAGTCGAAAGGCGCGACTCCCGTCAATCTGGATAAGTTTCGCACGTTGCCGAGCAGTAAAGCGACGGGCGCCCAGCAGATCGGACGGCTCACCAACCTCATGCAGCTTACCGTGGACACCACTTACTGGACGCGGTATCGCAGTAGCACGAAGAACCCCGATTTCGGTGACACGTTCGCTCCAGCTATCCCGAGTTTGCTGCAAGGGAAGTTCCCGGCCATCCCCAGATCTGATGCCGACCTCACTCCCGGAGACCACATCCAGGCGATCGCAAACACGGCGGCATTCCATTTCGCGTTTATCGAGGCCGGTGGCACCAGCCTCTACCCATCGCTGGCTCAACGGGTCAGCAATGTAGAAGTGCTGCGCATCTTGCTCAGTATCGGCCCGACCGAGACAGCGCACTTCCAAACCTGGCATGACAAGGCTGGCAATTTCAAAGTGCTGACCGACCCCACCAATAAAAAGTTGGTGTTTCCTGATCTCAATGCCTCTGGCAGCCAGGCAACACAGACCAACCTGATCATGCCCGAGCCAACCATCTTCCTCGACAGGAAGTTCCCACCCGTTTCGATCATTCGCCCGACCGAGACAAAGGGGGCTGCAATGGGCGCGGTCAAGGCCTTGACGGACGACGGGCTTTTCATCGGCCAGCCGCCAGAGTTCTTTGCGCTCCTGAAGCGGCTGGCAGCGGCAGCAGACGCGGCCCAACGCTGATGATACCGCGACGAATGATTTAACCTTTTAGCTTGTGGCGCGCACCATTTGGAGCGAAACGCAGAGTCTTGTGACCCTTCCTCGCTCCAAATGGTGCGCGCTACTTTTGCGTCACCGCGCCTTCCAGTTTCAACAAACATGCAGAGCGCCCAATTGCTGTGCTGCCCCGTTCCAGGCAGCAAGTTGAGCACTGTGAAGCATCAAAGACGAGCGATCAAGCCGAGCCAGAGGAGCAGGGAACCACCGATCAGGAGCAGGATGGCAAATTGTATGGTGAGCCCGCCCGCATCGCGGGGCAAGATGAGAAAGAGGAAGCCACAGAGCAGCACGTTGAGACCGGTGCCCACGAGTCGGCCAAGTCGATGCTCGAGGGATCGACGGGATAAAAGCCCCTGGCAGGTCTCACAGGAAGAACTTTGCAGGTGCTGCCAGCAGAAGCATTGCTCACAAGCCGGACAAACGGTGCCGGGCAGGTAACAGTCTGTCGCCTCACAGCAGCATTCGGCCATGATCTCGCTCCATTAGAGGGTCATCGCACCAAAACGGTACGCCGCCTCGCGCCACTGTACGAGGTGCGCCGCTTGTGGCACAAAGACGCGCGTGGGCGCGTTCTGTGCGATGGCGCGCACTTCTTCCAGGCTGCTCAGTTCGCCCAGGCCCACCAGTTGCATCAGCGCGTTTCCCTGTGCAGTCGCCTCGTAAGGCCCAGCGATTACCGGCACATCGAGGGCATCGGCCAACCACTGGTTGAGCCGCACATTGCGCGCGCCGCCTCCCACAACATGTACCTGATGAATTATAACACCTGTGAGCTGGCTGATCTGCTGGAACACCTCGCGATAGCGCAGCACGAGGCTTTCCATAACGCAGCGCGCGAAGGCTGCAGGAGCGACAAGCGGTGCCTGGCCGTGCTCCATGAGGTAGGTATTGATTGCGGCTGGCATGTCCTGCGGGGCCAGGAATCTCGGGTCATCAGGGTCGATCAAGGTGGCAAAGGCTGGAACGGCATCCACGTCCACCAACAGGGTGTCATAATCGATGGCATAGCCGTCGCGCTTCCAGCGGCGCTGGCATTCCTGTAAAAGCCACAGTCCCATCACATTCTTGAGGTAACGCGTTGTGCCAAAGACGCCACCCTCATTCGTGAAGTTGGCGGCGAGCGACTCCTGGGTCATCACCGGCCGGGACAGCTCGACGCCCACCAGCGACCAGGTACCGGAGCTGATATAGCCCCAACTACCGGTGTGCTGAGCGGGGATGGCGACAATCGCAGATCCGGTATCGTGCGTCGCAGGCGCAACCACCTTCGCCGCACCGAGATCGCCGTGCCATTCCGGGAGCACCTCGCCAAGTGCTGTTCCTGCTTCGACGACAGGGGGGAGCATAGCGGACGGAATCTCTAGCTGCTCGAGCAGGTCCGTGACCCATATGCCTGCGACGGGGTCCCAACACTGCGTCGTGGTAGCGTTGGTGCGCTCGATTGTGAACGACCCGCAGAGCCAGTTATGGAGCAAATCGGGGATCAGCAACAGGCGGTGAGCATGGGCCAATTCTCCCGGCTGCACGCGTTCGTGTGCGTAGAGCTGGAAAAGCGTATTAATAGGCATGAACTGGATACCCGTGCGCCGGTAGAGCACGTCGCGAGGAATGCGCACAAAGACCTGCTCCATCACGCCGTCGGTGCGGTGGTCGCGATACTGGAAAGGCTGGCCGAGCAGGAAACCATTGGCATCTACCAGGCCGTAATCGACTCCCCACGTGTCGACGCCAATACTGTCAAGCGTTCCCGCCGTTTGTCGCGCTTTGCGCAGCCCGGCGAGTATCTCGTCCCACAGGCCCAGCATATTCCAGAAGCGATGTCCATGCAGCGTCACCGGGCGGTTAGGAAAACGATGCGTCTCTTCCAGGCTCAAATGCTGCCCATCGAAGCGCGCCAGGATGACGCGCCCGCTCTCGGCACCCAGATCGACCGCAGCCATATTACGCGTCGCCATACTACCCTCCCTCATTATTGCATCAGCGAGGATACGCCGCCGCGACGCCGCCATCGACGTTGAGGATATTGCCGGTGCTCTTCACCGAGCGTGTCGGCGAGGCGAAGAACGCCACCGCTTCGGCGATGTCCTCGGGCAGGATGTTGACTCCCAGCGTAGTGCGCTTGCGGTACACCTCCTCCAGCTGTTCGGGTGCCACGCCGTAGGTGTTGACGCGAATGCCGAACTGCCCACCCTCCTCCGCCAGGCAACGCGCCAGGTGCGCTTCGGCTGCCTTAGCCGTCGAGTATGCCGCGGCGTTCTTGCCCGCCACCAACGCGTTCTTGCTGGCGATGAAGACCAGGTTGCCTCCGCGCGCCTGCGCCTGCAAGAACCGGAAACCTTCGCGCGATACCAGAAAGTAGCCGGTGGCCAGCACGTTCCAGTTCTTGTTCCACTGCGCCAGGCTCGTCTCGGTAATAGATGCGCTGGAGGCCAGCCCGGCGTTGTTCACGATTACATCGATACCACCGAAAGCCAGAGCAGCTTGTTCAAAGGCTGCTCGCACACTCTCTTCGTTGGTCACATCCATTTTTACGGCGATCGCGCGTCCGACACCGAAGTGCTGGTTGAGGTACGCCGCCAGTTGCTCAGCACCGGCGAGGTCGATGTCGGTGGCGACGATATGCGCGCCATCCTGCGCGACGCGACGGCAGGTGGCAGAGCCAATGCCGCCGGCCGCGCCTGTGACCAGCACGACATGCCGCGCAAACTCGCGTTCAGGTGGGGCCATTTTGAGTTTGTACTGCTCGAGCGGCCAGTATTCGACGGCGTAGCTCTCGGCATCGCTGAGTGAGAGAAAGCCACCGCAGGCCTCCGCTCCACGCATTACGGCAATGGCACGATGGTAGAGTTGAGCGGAGACATCAGCCATGATAGCGTCTTTGCCGGTAGTGAACATACCCACGCCAGGAATCGAGGTTTTGCCGCTCATTTGCTTCGAGATAGCGGCGGTAGTTGGCTACATATGCCGTCACACCTGCGCGCAAGGACGCTACGAGCGCCTCACCGTCCTGTCCCGGCGTCCAGTCGACCAGCAAAGGCCAGGGTTTGGTGTGAACCAGGTGATCGGGGCAAGCAGCACCAATCTTCGTCAGGCGTGGCGCATCCTGGCTATTCGCAAAGGTCAGTGCATCGTCGCCATCTTCAAAGCGTAAAATCTGGCGCTTTTCTTCTGAGACCAGCCCGCGCAAGACCGGCGCGACCTGTGCTGCAATGGTGCGCCGCTCTTCTGCTGAGAGAGTGGTGACACGAAAGCCACCAAAGACAGCCCGGCCAGCGCGAGCAATGCGTTCCTCGACGAAGTCACGAGCCTGGGCAATCGTACTGATTGTAGAGGCATAACAAGTCTCGTCGGTCTCCCCCCAGGTGATGAGCCCATGTTTGGCCAGGATGACGAGCTTCGCACGGGGATTGGCGCGCACCGCCAGTGCGACCTCGCGTGCCAGTCCAAAGCCGGGGCGGCGGTACGGAATCCAGATCAGCTCGTCCCCGAAGCAGTCCCGTGCCTGCGCCTCGCCACCCTCTGCACAGGCGAAGTAGTTCGTTGCATCAGCATGCGTGTGATCGACATGCGGAAACGGCAGGAACCCATGCAAGAGGGTTTCGATTGAAGGACGCGGGCGACCCGGTTCATAGAAGCAGTGCGCGAGGTAGTCCACCATCTCGCTGTCGCTCATGCGCTCGCGTTCGAGCAGGGGAAGCACATCCTCCAGGTACAGCCCGGTAAAGGAGGCTTCTGTGACTGTTGCAAGATCGGAGCCGGAGCCTTTTACCCACAGGATACGCGCCGGGCGACCGCGAAAATCGACCTCTTCAGCCTTGGCCGAGGTGTTGCCGCCTCCCCAGTTAGCGATAGAGCGATCCGCTCCCAGCTGGCGCGAGCGTGCAACCAGTTGCGCCAGGGTAGTTGGCGTCGAGATATTTGTCATAGCAACGAATCCCTCGTGATCAAAAAGAACCTTCTCTGCCGGAACAGATGGGATAGACGCGATAAATCATGCCCCTACGCGCCCGGATAGCCGCTTGACGCTGCGACAACAGCCCGTTCGCGCGCCACGCGCTCGGCGTAGCCACTCGCGTGGAAAGCCGCAATGGGATCGGGGTCAAGCCCCTGGCGGACACGGACCTCGGAGAGCAACGGGCGCACATCTGTCTCATACGCTGCCTGGAGGACGCGATACGCTCCCAGCACTTCGCCAGCTTCCTGGGCTGCACGCAGCGCGGCCCGATTCACTAATA